>CAIKAA010000138.1 GCA_903825275.1 uncultured Fibrobacterota bacterium
AGGGAAGATTCTTCACGCACCGCAAGGACATGCAAGAGCCATCCAAACCTGTCGAGCAGGAGCCTTTGTAGGCCCAGTTGATACCTGCCGAAGCCTGATCACTACCGATTTCCATATCCTTAGGACCATAAGTATTTGGCATAGTGGCGGTCCACCAATACCCTATTTGGCCACCATCGTTCGACCCGGAATTTTGGCGGTGGCCACCGGGTAAAGCATTGAACCCGTAATTATCTGTGCCCCATCCTGTGGGAATCCCCTGCCAATCAACCCAACCCGTGGTAGACTTCAGGATCGTCCCAGAATTATTCCCCGTCCCCGCAGGAGCGGTGTTCACGCTATCCAGTAATTTTTGCCATTCCCCCTGGCTGGGAACGTGCCAACCGCTTGGGCAAATTCCGGGTCTGCCACTGGGCACCGCCGAGCTTTGCCCCGCATTTGCCATGGCATCCTCCCACGCATACAATCGCCCGTATTTCAGGCAGGAATCAGGGCTGTTTCCGTAACAGTAGCCCGTGGTTCCGTTGGCTCCCGAGTAGTTGAGATTTTGCGCCATCCAAACCTGTGTTTTAATTCGCACGCATTTGTAGGACTGGCTGTCTCGCGCATCGAAAACCGTGCAAGTCTTGGAGGTTTTGTAATTGGTGCTGTCCACTCCCGAAAGCCAACCCGTGCGGTTGGCCCGGGCATAAATCCAGCCGGTGGCAGGAGCCGCAAATGTCCCGGAATAATTGGTCCAACCCAAGGTCGTGTCGGCCGAATATTGGAGGCTCGAACCGCTGGTCGTATCGGTGATCGTCACCGTATAAGTCGATCCAAAATCGACATTGATCAAGGGTTTGGCGACCTGGAAAGTGTACTTCGCACTGACCGTTGGCGTATCCAGAAAATTTACCGCTCGAGCTCGGGCGGAAAGGGATTGCGCCGCCGTAACGGGGATTGCGTATCCTTGAGAATAGGGATGCCATGTCGCACCGGTGTCGGTCGAATATTCCACATAGGCCTTTTGGGTGCTATCCGTGATCGTTACCGCCAAATCACCGGTATACGTTCCTTCATGTACACTGAAGACAGGTTTTGCGCACCGGAAGCTGTAATTCGAGACATTCAGGTTGCTTTGTGTCAACGAATCGTGCGTGGCATAGGCGGTCAAGGTACCCGGAGAACCCATGGAAATGGGCGTTCCATCATAGATGGTCCAAACCGTCGTGTTTCCCACCTTGTAATAGATCGTCGAGCCGCTCGTCGAATCGGAAATGGTGACGTTCTGGCCGTTGACATAACTCCCACCCGGTGGATTGAAGACTGGGGTGGCCACCCGAATGTCAATCGAATCCATTAGCACCGTGCTGACCGCCAAACCTGGAACACTGTCATAGGCATAGATTTTGGTTGGCTTGCGTATAGAATCAGGAAGGCCACTGCCCAAGGGCTTCCAACTCAGATGATCTGTCGACCAAAGAATGATCGCCCTTGGATCGGTGGATTGAATTTTCAAGGCCTGAGGCTTGGTATAGCTGCCGGAAGGGATGTTGAAGGTTGGAGGCACGGCCGCGATCACATAACTGGTCTTGGAAAAATTGGTATCCAGATTGTTTCCAAATGCCCTTGCCCAAACGGTTCGCGGTACGAGGATCGTGACGCTGTCTTGGGTCACCCAGTTTGTGGAATCATAGGACCATTGGACCGTCGCCCCCGGAGAGTTCGTGGAAACCCACACGGTCGTGGGAGTTGTGAATCTTCCGTTTGCCGGATTGAAGGTCGGCGCTTCGGCCTGCTGTTGAATCGTGTAGGTTGCGCTGTCCAGGGTCGTGTCCATCCCGATTCGAAATGCCTTCACAAAAACAGTCTGATTCCGATCGACGTTGCCAACCGACGAGTCCTGACACGATTTCCAGCTCTTCTTGTCAATCGAGCAAAGGAACGAAGCCCCGGGGGTCACACAAGAAAGGCTCACCTTTTGTGGGGAATGGTACTTTCCCCCCGGCGGCGCAAACGTGCTGTGCGCCACGTTCTTGATCGTGTAACTCGCTTGGATGATGGATGTATCGTAGCCCGGTGCAAATGCCTTGACCCAAAGGGTTTCCGGCATGGCAACCAGGAGCGAATCCTTGTAGGTCGTCCAGTTGGCCGTGGCGCTCGTGTCGGTAGAATAACGGTACCCAACCTGATTGGTCGAATTGGAAAGCTTAACCCATTGAGGATCGGCATAGGTGTTGGCGTCGGGTCCAAAAGTGATCAAGCCCACCACATCGCGCTTGGTGACGACCCTCCAGATCGTGTCGGTCTTGTTGTTCTTCGCGAAACCCACCACCCTCAGGGAATCGCGCCCCACCGCCAACGGCACACTGCCAGACCAGACGGAATCTGTCAAGGAATTGCGAACCAACGACTTTCCCGAGACGGTGACGGAATCCACCTGCAATCCCGAAGTCGCTTTCACGCTCACCATCAAGAGATCCACCGTGTGGGAGACCGACGTATCCTGACTGGGAGCCAGAACCGTCAAGTGAACCACCGAGTCCCTCGCGCGCATCACCGTATCGATCGCCGAAGCTGTCCCCCTGGTCCCTCCCACATAGGGGGTCGCTAGGAGAAAACGCGGTTCACCCGGCTTGAGGTTTTTCACCCGAAACGTCCAGGTAAGGTTGTCTGTAGTCTTCATCGTGTCGGAGTTCAGCAATACCATGCGAACGTTCAACGTCGAATCCTTCGTGGTCGTATTCACCCGCACGTCGACGGAATCGATGTTGAATGGCACGATGGAATCGGATTGGGAGGGCAACAGGATCACGGCCGTCGAGCCCGAATCCGCCTGGCGCGAAATCGAAATGCTGTCGGGATACCCCTTCTTTCCCTTCACCCAAGGCATGGCCACCAGCCAATTGGTCCCGACCTTCAATCCACCCAACCGCAGCTTCCAAATCGTGCTGGAATCCTTCTTCATCGGGTTCCCATTCAGCGAGACGGAGTCCACCTCTGCATCAGAGACCTTCACCAGCACATTGATGGAATCCGGGAGATTGGCTAGGGAAGAATCTTTTTTGGGCGAGTGAATCCAGGCCGTGTCGTTCGCTTCGGCCTTTCGCGTCACACAAAGACTGTCTTGGGTTCCGCGTTTCCCATGGACAAAAGGAATGGCCACCAAAGGATTCTTCGAACCCACCGTCAACGGGACCCTCAAGGTCCAGGTCGAATCCTTTTGGGTCATGGGTGCTCCGTTTAATTGAACCATGTCCACGACCGAATCCGAAAGGGTCTTTACCACCACGGTGAGGGATTCGGCAGAATAGGGTTGGATCAAAGAATCCCGGCGGGGCGAAAGGAAGAGAGCCTTGGAGTTCGAGGGAGTCCGACGCACAATGGTGATGCTGTCTTGGTAACCGATTTTTCCTTGATAGGAAGGGATGGCCACCAACGTGTTGGGTCCAACTTTTAACCCACCGATCCGCAAGGAAGCGGTCGAGTCGGTTTTGTTCAAAGACATCGGTAAACCATTGAGTCGTACGGTATCGACCGAATCGGCGGAAAAAAGATGGACCAGAACATTGACGGAATCGGGAAGGTTTGGAATCGAATCCAGATTTTTGGGGGACAAAATCTTCGCGCGGATAGAGTATGCGGCCTTGCGCATCACCGTAAGAGTATCCGGAGTGCCCTTCTTCCCCTTGACGGAAGGAATGGCAATCCACTTCGTCTCCCCGATCCTCAGGTGGGAAAGGACGATCGACCAAGTGGTATCGGTCGGATTCGCCTTCATCGGTTGACCATTGAGCCACACGCTGTCTACGGGAAAGGTCACGGAGGAGGTTTTGACCATCACCGACAAAGTGTCTTGGTTGTTCTCCACGGTATCGGTTCTCTTGGGCGACTTGATGGTGGCCCGAGAGCTCGAATCCGCCAATCGCGTCACACGGATCGAGTCCTTCGTTCCCCTCTTTCCTTTCACCGAGGGCACGGCTCGCAAAACCGTGTCTCCCACTTTGAGGTTGTGGAGGGTGAGCGACCAATTCACACTGTCCGTCGATTTCATGGGCGCGCCGTTCAGCCACACCGTATCCACCAAAAAGGTGACCGAGGTCGTTTTGGCGGTAACGGTCAGGGAATCGAGTTGATTGGGAAGGATCGTATCCCGACTCGGAGTGGTGATCTTGACCGTTGATCCCGAGTCGGCCAAGCGCGTCACCCAAAGGCTGTCCAAAGCGCCTTGGAGGTTTCCAACCACCGGAATGGCGACAATTTTTGTCCTACCGACCAATAGATTTCCGAGAGTCAATGACCACGTCGAGTCGGTCAATTTATTCATCGGCTTGTTGTTGAGCTTGACGGTATCGGCGAGCGGAGAGGTTGAGGTCGTCACCAACACGACCACGCTATCCTGGCTGTTGGGAAGGATCGCCCCAAAACTCGGCGAGTTGATGAACGCCTTGGAAACGGGACGAGCCAGCTTGTATTTCGTGATTGTCAAGGCGCCGAGCGAGTCCGACACGGTCACCTTCACGCTATCCTTCTGCCCAGGCTTCAAGGGAATGATTTTGTGGAAGATCAAGAGCGAATCCTTACCGCCCGCCGATTTGACGACAGAATCTGACTTCACAACGGAATCGCGAATCCGCACGACATCGCTGGAGGCAACCGTAAAGCGAAAATCGAACGAGGAATCGCCATAGCGAAGGGACACCAAACCGGTCGAATCGCTCACGAGGTTGGTGGACTTCAAAAATGGCTGGACAAACCCAGAGGTAAAAACCGGGGTTTGCAAGGAGAAGGCCGTATTGGTAGGCGTGCCGGGAGCACCGACTGCGGTGTCATGACGAAGCGAGGCCCACACGATGGTTCGATGGGTTTTGGAGGAATCCCATTTCCAAGCGATGGCTTGCCAATGGACCGAATCCCCTTGTTTGGCGGCGCCAAGATCGGCTTTTCGCAGATTCCACGCCACCAGCGTATCAACCAAGCGGCTTCCCACGCGAACCATAAAATGGACGGTGTCACACCTGGGAATCACGCTGGAATCATCGGTCGCCCGATAGATCCGGGAGGTTAGAGCGACCGTCGCGGTCGAGCCGGGGGCCAACGTGGTCGAGGCATCGTCCTGACAGGACAAAATGCCGATCAGAACCAGGAAGGCAAGAAGGAGGGAAAGCTTGGTTTTCATGCGATCTTACCAGGTAAATGTGACATGGGGGTCGTTGGCAGGAGTCGCGACAGTCGCGGGGGAGGAATTCGACGAGCTGTTCATCAAGAGCAGGGCTGCCACACCACCCCCAACCACCACGGCGCCCGAGACCACCCAGGGCCAAACGGCCGTTTTCTTGGCATCGCCATTTGCGCCAGACCCGTTTTTGTTCCCCGCAAGATCTGCCACGGCAGCGGGCACCAAATCCGTCAACACCTCATCGATGCTTCCCTTGTGAACCCCCGCAGTGGTGCGCAAGGCCTCGCCGGTCCCGACATCGACCAATCGCAGATTGAACGAATAGGTCGAGCCCACCAATCCCATCGATCCGACCACAATGCGGTCCAACCCCAAAATTCGCCCCATTTCGACCGCACATTGACTGGCGTCGCAGGCTCCGCTTTGCTGGAAGTTTTGCTCCTTGAGAATCTGGTCCATCTGGGAGCGTTCCATCACCCGGAATTTGCCCGTTTTTTGGAGGTTGCTCGCCAAAGCATCCGTGATGGTCGCCGCATCTCCTTGGCTGATTCCATGCGCCTGGAGGTCGGTGATGGCCACCACGGGGATGCGCGCCGCAGGGCATTGCAGACAGGCCCCTGTGCTTGCTCCAGTTGCGGAGGGTGTCTGGGGAATGGTGGGAGCGGTAGGTGCAGCTGTCTTGGTTGCTGTAGGTGGAGCTTTCCCAACGGACGGCGCCACTTTGGGAATGGAATCCTTGGTAGTGGACCCGGTAGTCTTTGGAACCGTGGCCGAGACCAACTTGGTCGAATCAACATTGCTTGGCTTGGCTCCAAAGCCATTGGGCGTTGCCATCAATACCGTGATCAAGGCCAGACTGGCTGGATTTCGCCAAACTCCCCCGACGCGAAAGCAAACAAAAGACCTCATCGGCGGCCGTCTTCCCATGGCACAATCGCAGGCATTGCGAATTGTGGGTACAAAATTCTAGTAAAGGAAATGCGCCACATAGCCACTCCACCGCAACGTATTCCTGCTTGGCAGAACTTTGCACGTCTTCCAACCAAGAATTGCTCGTTGCTGATTTTACAGCAAAATGAATGATGTTACATGTCATTTAACTATTTAATCTATAGAGTGTATATACTGTAAGTCTCAGGACCACACCAGTTCTCCTCATCCGAACCCAATGGAGATTTCTCATGAGCCACAATGCGGCACGCACTCCGGAGCACCCTGTCGATTCCCTTTTCGTCGATCGCTGGTCGACACGCGCCTTCACGGGCGAGACAATTCCCGACAGCGTGTTGTTCACCGCTTTTGAGGCGGTTCGCTGGGCCCCTTCAGGTGGCAATACCCAGCCCTGGCGTTTGATCTATGTCAAACGCGACACTCCCCAATGGGACGCTTTGTTCGGGACTCTGGCCGAGCGCAACCAGCAATGGGCTGTTCGAGCCAGCGCCTTGGTCCTATTCGTATCGAGCACCCTTCGCGCCCGCCCCAACGACCCAGCCGAGCCATTGCGATCCCACTCATTTGACACGGGAGCCGCTTGGTCAAATTTTGCCCACCAGTTGTCAAAACTTGGTTGGGCCACGCACGCCATCGGAGGTTTTGATCGCGAGGCGGCGCGTCGAGTGGCGGGAGTCCCCGACCAATATGCGTTGGAAGTCGTCGTCGCCGTCGGCAAGCCTGCAGATTCATCTGTGCTTTCCGAAGAATTTGCCAAAATCAACCATCCGAATTCTCGGCTCTCGGTGAAGGAAATTGTTTCGCAAGGGAAATTCGCCTTCAACTGAGGCTGGAAAGCTTGGGAGAGGTCGTCTTGGAAACCCGATCGGCACCCCAGCCCAGCAGGATGGACAGAATCTGTTCGCGTCTCTTGCGACGGAGGAAATCGGGACGGATGCCCGCGGCATCAGATGGAAGACGACCGCGCGATCGGCTCCGGGCCCAGCTACCAACTTGCCCGCAATGCGAAGCGACCCGTTTTGGTAAGGAACCAGTCCCGCGACTGCACTCAGGAAGGTGGACTTGCCACAACCGCTCAGCCCCACGATGGAGACAAACTCTCCGGGCTCGATATCTAGATCCACATTTCGGACAGCGTCTGTCAAATCTCCCGCGCGAGGGTTCTCGTAGGTGACCCCGAAATGATGGATTAAACGAAAAGCGTAGTTGTTGTGTTTTCAATCTCCTCGGGTCTGATTCCCCGAAGCTTGCTTCGTGTTCTCAGACCCGAGATTGCTGGCCAGAAAATACCCCGCAGCTTGCTGCGGGGTGGTTTATCAGGAATTGCGTGTTGTGAGGAAGAAGGCCGATGCGCTCTCCAAGGCAAACCCCTTCACTCCCTCTTCTCCCGTTCATAGAAGACCTTGCCCACGCGCTGGATGTGCTCGACCAGATTGGGGTTTTGGATGCTCGCAAGAATGGAGAGATCCACCTTGTAGGGGATGTCCGAGTCGTAAAGGTCGCCGGCGATCGATCCAAGCGTATGGAAATCCAGATCGACCCCAATCAACGTGAGGTCGATGTCCGATCCGGTCTTGTAGTTGCCTTTGGCGCGGGAGCCGTAGACAATCGCGGATTCCACGTTCGGATTTGCGGCCAAGATGGCTCGCACCGTGGAAAGGGTCGCGTCCGATAAACCGAATTCCATCATCGGTCCTCGGCATAGCGCGATAAAAAGGTGGCGTGCAGCTCCCGGAAGGCGTGGAAAAATGTTGACATAATCTGTCCATAGATGCCATTGGCCACTTCCTCGTCGTAGGCGTGCGAGGTGGTGTTGCGTGATTTGATCATCTCCATCCAAACCTCGCCCTCCTGGACTAGCCCGCGGCGGAACGCCTCCCGAGTGGTGTCGCGCGAGCCGATCAATCCCACGTGTCCTTGCAACTCCAAATAGTCCTTCAGAACATTCCAAGCCAGCTCGTGGGTGTACTCAAAGCACTGGATGGCACCTTGTTTTTCCAGGCGGCTCAACGGGCGACTGGAAGCCAGGGAGACAATGTCGTCGAGTTCGGCAAATGCCTTGGCGTAATTGTCAAATCGCTGCTTCCATCGGATGTCCTCGCTCATTGGCTAACTCCTTGAGGTTCCCCATCATTCGCTGGAGGACCTGCATTCTTAGGAAAAATACCATGAGCATTCCGAAATGCCGTTTCAAACATAAGTGGAGCAAGGTGATAAAAACCGCGCAGTCCAAGCGCCAGCCACCCGCAGGGCCGCCGTAGGCGGGTGCCACCCAAATTTTAGGGGCCGGGCATGCCCGGCCCTGAAACAATCGGTGGCACCGCGCGCGAATGCGCAAGCCCGCAGGACGGCGGCCCCGGCCGACAATTTCCGTAGGGGCCAGGCACCTGTGGTGAGCCTGTCGAAACATGCCTGGCCCCTGAAAGCGTTAGGCCGGGGAGGCGCCCAGCAATTACGCCTTGGCCAAACCTTCTTCCAAGGCATCGAGGATGTCGTCGATGTGTTCGATGCCGATCGAAAGCCGAACCAGGTCAGGCGTCAACCCACCCGCAAGCTGCTGGTCGGAAGACAACTGCGAGTGCGAGGTGCTGGCAGGATGCAAGATCAAGCTCTTGGCGTCGCCCACGTTGGCCAAGTGCGAGAAGAGCGGAATGGAGTCGATGAGCTTCACGGCCGCCTCGTAGCCGCCCTTGATGCCGAACACGACCACGCCGCCAAAGCCTTTCTTGAGGTACTTGGAAGCGATTCCGTGGGTGGGGTCATCGACCAAGCCGGGGTAGCGCACCCAGGAGACCTTGGGGTGCTTCTTCAAGAAGTCGGCGACCTTCTGGGTGTTCTCGACATGGCGCTCCAGGCGAAGCGGCAGAGTCTCGATGCCCTGGAGGAATTGCCAGGAATTGTCGGGCGAGATGGCCGCACCCAAATTGCGCAAGGGCACGGTGCGCACGCGCAGCGCGAAGGCGATGGGCTTGAGCGGTTCGGGCAGATCGATGGCCCAGCGCAGGCCGTGGTAGTTGGAGTCGGGCTCGGAGAGGAGTGGGTGATTGCCGCCGGCCCAATTAAAGGTGCCCGCGTCGGTGATGATGCCGCCGATGCCGGTTCCGTGTCCGCCCAACCACTTGGTGAGGGAGTTGATGACGATGTCGGCGCCGTGCTCGATGGAGCGAAGCAAGAACGGGGTGGTGAAGGTGGCGTCGACGATCAACGGGATGCCGTTTTCGTGGGCGATGTCGGCGATGGCGCGGATGTCCAGGAAGTCGAGGACGGGATTGCCGATCGTCTCGATGTACAAGGCCTTGGTCTTTGACGTGATCGCCTTGCGGAAGTTCTCGGGATCCTTGCCGTCGACAAAGTTCACTTGGATGCCAAAATTTGGCAGGATGGAATCGAACTGGGTGTAGGTTCCGCCGTAAAGGTTGTTGGCCGAGACGATTTCATCGCCGGACTTCGCCAGGGTGATGATGGTGTAGAAGATGGCCGAGGTGCCCGAGGCCACTGCCACCGAAGCGGCGCCGCCTTCCAGCTGGGTCACACGCTGCTCCAACACGTCGGTGGTGGGATTGGTCAAGCGGGTGTAGATGTTGCCCAATTCGCGCAGCCCAAAAAGGTTGGCGGCGTGTTCGGTGCTCTTGAACACAAAGGAGCTGGTGCGGTAGACGGGAACCGCCCGCGCCGTGGTGGTCGGGTCGGGGGATTGGCCGCCGTGCAGAGCGATGGTTTCGAAGCGGTAGGGCTTGCTCATGGGAAATGGACTCCTTGGACGAGAGGAAGTTTTAGACGGATGGTATTCCTACTAAAGCAGTCAGAATTTGATTTTGGCTTCATGCAGGTCTACCCTATAGAATATATAGGTTTTTGGGAAAATATGCAAGGCACCTTTTTATCCCAGCTGGTTGTAGCCTGCTAGGCTCCAATTTTAGCACCTTCCAGTCCTGTCGATGTTGAGAATGAAGCAGAAAATCGGAGGGCCTTATTTATACTAGATAATACCGATAGACTAGCTTAGGTTAGTGGAGGTCGATCCAGCGAGCGGTTCTCGTGCTTGGATCTTTTTCTTCAACCAGGAGCTTCCAACCCATGAGCTTGATCCGAGCAGACGGTGTGCGGAAGGTCTACCGTTGCAAAAAAAGACAAGGGCCCAACCGTCATCACGAGACCTTGGCTCTGGAAGACGTGAACCTTGAAATCCAGGAAGGGGAGATCCTCGCCCTGGTGGGGCCCAGCGGTTGCGGGAAGTCGACCTTTTTGGACATCGTCGCGGGATTGGCCGAACTCGATGCAGGAACCGTCCAATTGGGCGGGAAACCGATCGACGGCCCCGGCCTCGATCGAGGGGTGGTTTTCCAAGGGTACGCCCTGTTTCCCTGGCGGACCGTTTTGGACAACGTCGCCTTTGGTCTGGAAACCCAAGGGATGGATCGAAACCAACGGGAAGAGATCGCCAGCCGCTATGTGGATCTGGTCGGGTTGTCCAAATTCGCCGACCGTTACCCCCACGAACTATCGGGCGGCATGCGCCAGCGCGTGGCGATCGCACGGGCCTTGGCCGCCGACCCCATGATCCTGTTGATGGACGAGCCGTTCGGGGCCTTGGATGCCCAGACTCGGGAGCGGCTGCAATTCGAGCTGTTGCGGATCAAGCAGGAAACAGGCAAGACCATTTTGTTTGTGACCCACAGCATCGACGAAGCGGTGATGTTGGCCGATCGCATCGCGATCATGACTTCGCGCCCGGGCACCATCAAGGCCATCATCGACGTCAAGCTTCCTCGCGAGCGCAAGGGGGCCGAAAGCTTCCTGCGCTCTTCGGGAATGTTCCTGCAGGCGCGGGAACAAGTTTGGCACTCGCTCAAACACGAAATCGAAAAAGCCGCCGAGCTGGAGTACATGATATGAGCGAGCCCAAGAAACCTTTCGCCCGAAACCTGCTGCGCCGCTACGGAGCCATTGCTTTGTTTTTGGCCGCATGGGAACTGCTTCCACGCACCGGTTTGATC
>CAIKAA010000139.1 GCA_903825275.1 uncultured Fibrobacterota bacterium
AGCCTACAACGTGGCTTCGGGCCGTGCGGTTCCCGTGAGGCAAGTGGCCGAAGATTTGGTGGCCCTCTCGGGAGGCGGTGTCGAAATCCGGTTCGACCCGCGCCGCGAACGCAGCGCGGAAATCCCCATGCTCGTCGGGTCCTTGGACAAAATCCGTCAAAAAACTGGTTGGGCGCCCGCCATTCCCCTGCGGGAATCGCTGCGCGACCTTTGGAAAGAAAAGCTCGAGCGCATGCGCTTGGAGCAGAAAGGCAAACCATGCTGAGCCTATGGCTCGCCCAAATCACGGGTCTCGCTCTGTTTCAAGGGCGTCTGTTTCGCGCCGGGGGCGCGGCCATCGTGGCCTCCGCACTGGTCCTTCTCTTGATGCCCCTATGGATTCGCTTCCTTCGCAAGCTGGACGCAACCTCCGATTTCGAAAGCCAAAGCTTCCAAACCCCACCGCCGATCATGGGAGGCTTGTTGCTGGTGGCCGTGGTGCTGGTCGTGGCACTGCTTTTTGCCATTCCCAACGTACAGGTTTTGGCGATTCTCGCGATTTTGGCAAGCTACGCCGTCGTCGGCGCCATCGACGACATCGCCAAGATCCGGACCAAACGCCGGATTCGATTGGGCAAAGGTTCCAAAGAGCAATGGATGGATAAGGCCGATGGAATTTCGGCGCGTTTGCGCCTAGGCCTGTATTTTGGCTTTTCCCTGGTGGTGGCCTGGGCCGCCTATCGGTTTGTGCCCCATCTGCAGGCGGCCACCATCGCCCTTCCTTTTGTCAAGCCCTCTGTCTTCCAGCTCCACCTCCCGGGATGGGCCTTTGTGATCTTCATGTCCTTTGTGGTGGCCGCCACCGCCAATGGGGCGAATTTTACCGATGGACTCGATTCCCTGGTCTCGGTCCCTCTGGTCACCTCGGCGATCTTCACCGGAGTGGTCGCCTACATCTGCGGCAACGCCATCTGGTCCCACTACCTGCTGGTCCCACATTTGCCGGGGGTCGATGAACTGCTGATTGTTTCTGGCGCCATGTCCGGTGCTCTGATGGCTTATTTGTGGTTCAACGCCCCCCCCGCCGAGATCTACATGGGTGATTCCGGTTCCATCGGGTTTGGTGGGGCGATCGGCATGATGTTCGTCTTCACCAAGACCGAAATGTTCCTGTTGGTGGTTGGCTTTGTCTTTTTGGCCGAAGCCCTTTCGGTCGCCTTGCAGATCGGTTGGTTCAAGGCCACCGGCGGAGCGCGTTTGTTCCGCATGGCACCGATCCACCACCATTTCCAAAAAACCTACCAAGACCTGTACCGCCGTCGCACCGACGCCAACAGCAAGATCATCTGGCGATTCCACCTCGTCTCGCTTTTCATGCTGCTTTTGGGCCTTGTCTTGTTCTTCAAAGTGCGTTGACCATGACCAACGATCTTCGCCAACTCTTGTGCGAAAATGGGCAAGACCACTTGGTTGCCCACCTCGATCGACTCGAGCCCTCCCTGCATGACAATTTCTGTACCGAGTTGGAGTCGGTCGATTGGATACGAGCCACCTCGATGCACCGTCTGGCGGGTCCGCAGGTCACCCCAAATCTACCTGCCGAATTGGGCCCCATCCCCGCCTCCCAATTGTCTGGCCCCGAACGCGACCGTTGTTGGGATTTGGGGATCGATTTGTTGGCAAAAGGCAAAGCCGCCTTTGTACTGATGGCTGGTGGACAAGGTTCCCGGTTGGGATTTGATGGCCCCAAAGGCGCTTGTCCATTGGGTTTGCCCGATGATCTTGTCTTGTTCGAAATTTTGGTGAGACGATTGTTGCGTCTGGGAGAATTGTCCGGAACAATCCCCCCGTTTGCCGTCATGACAGGCCCCGAAAACGACGCCGCGACTCGGGAATGGTTTCAAAAACGCCAAGGTCCCGCCGTTCCCCCCTCCTGGCCGGTGTTGTTTCAGCAATCGGCAGCTCCCGCTCTCGACCAGTCGGGCAAGGCTTTGTTGACAAAATTTGGCGAACTTGCCCTGGTCCCCGATGGCAATGGGGGGATTTGGGAACGCTTGGAACGCTCGGGGATCCTTCTTGCATGGAAGGATCAAGGCGTTGAATGGATCCATGTGGCCGGGGTGGACAACTTGCTTTCCCTGCCCTGTGATCCGGTGTTTCTAGGCTTTGCCTCCGATTCGGGGGCTCCGCTATCCTGCAAGTCGGTGTTGAGAACCGACCCTTCCGAGAAGGTCGGTGTCTATGTTCTGGATGGAGAAGGCCGCCCAAGGGTTGCCGAGTACACCGAGCTTCCGCCAAAAACCGCGGCAGCCACAGACGTGGATGGACTTCCGGTCTTTCGAGAGGCGAATATCGCGTCCCACCTATTGACACTTGCATTGGCTCGCCAGTTTGCGGGAATCAACCTTCCCTGGCATTTGGCCGTGAAGAAAATCCCCCATGTGGATCCGGCGACGGGAGTTGACCTGACCCATCAATTGGGCTGCAAATACGAACGGTTTCTGTTCGATGCCTTTCCTCACGCATCGGGAATGTCGGTCTTGAGAGTTCGCCGCGAACAGGAATTCGCCCCAGTGAAAAATGCCCTTGGCATCGATTCCCCGCAATCAGCCCGTACAGCCTTGGAGTCCCTGCACCGGTCTTGGATTTCCCGTTGGAACCTTCCCGAGCATTCGGGCTGGATCGATCCCCTCACAAGTTATGCAGGGGAGCGGGAGGCCAAAACGGCCTCTTGGAGCTAGTTTGGTGTCTATGCCTCAGCAAGAGCTCGCCGACCAGTTGGGACAACTTCCCTTGTTTGCGTCCATCGGACGCATCGCTCGCCAAGCCATCGTGCAAGCGAGTGAACTCCAAACGGCCGAACGCGGGGATGTCATCGTCCGCGAAGATGATGTGGCCACCCGGGGGTTTTACCTGATCCTAAGCGGGTCTGCCAAGGTCATCTTGACCGCTCCCGATGGCCGCGAGGCGGTGCTGGCGCTTTTGGAAGAGGGCGATTTTTTTGGCGAGATGTCCCTTCTGGATGGCGATCCACGATCGGCGACGGTGCGGTCCACCACCGAAACCAGATTGATGCTCTTGCGCCGCCAATCGTTTCTCGATCTGTTGCAAAAGCACCCCGAGATCGCGATCGGTCTGCTCACCATTCTTTCCTCGCGTCTGCGCCACGCCAACCGCAAGATCAGCGCGCTGGCGCTTTCCCCCGTCCATGCCCGCGTGACGGGTGCCATTTTGCAGATCGCCGAATTTCAAGGGTTTCGCGTCAAAGGCCACATTGTGATCCACGATCGCCCCACCCAGCAAGAAATTGCGGAAATGGCCAACACCACGCGAGAAACGGTTTCTCGGGTTTTGGGCCAAATGCAAAAAGATGGCCTGATCAGCATGGATGGACGCGAGCTGACCATCATCGACGAAGAAAAATTGCGAGGCGAACAGTAAATGCCCGAGCACTTGGCGAAGCGGATCGGGATCCATCTGGTCCTTGCTTTTGTGACTTTGCTCAGCCTGGTGGCGATCGGGTGGATTGTCATCGACTCGATGGTCATGCCTCGCGTGGCACGGGCTGGATGGGAAGTGGTGACCGTTCCCGATCTCACCGGATTGAATTCCGACGAGGCGGTCCGCAAGCTCGCCACGGTGGGGTTGGAACCCGCCATCGACCCGGAACGCAAATCGACGGGGCGCATGGGTCCTGATCTTGTGGCCCTGCAGCAGCCAATGGCGAAGGATTCGGTCAAGCGAGGGCATATCGTGCGAATCTGGCTTTCGGCGGGTGCCACCTCGGTTCCCGTCCCGGATCTCACGGGACAAGATACGACCGAGGCATCGACCCACATCAAGGAAGCTGGGCTCGAAATCGGTTCTACAGAGTGGATCAGTTCCACCAAAATCCCCGCTGGAACCGTCATCCGCTGCGAACCAGCCGGGGGGACCCTTTTGGTCCGAGGCAGCTCCATCAAACTCGTTGTCAGCAATGGGAGCGATCCTGATTCCCTCCAAGCCCCTGGCGATACAACAAAAACCGGCACCGCACCACTGGTCTTCTGACATGAAATTGCTTCTCGTGGGCGTTGCCATCATTTCCTTGAGCCTTGCAGGCTGTGCCTCGCACCAGGCACCTTTGGAACAGGAGCTAGCCTCTTTCAGTGCGGATTCCCTCCGCGCCTCAATGACCCTGGAAGATCGCCTTGCGATGGCTCACGAAGCTTGGATCGAAGCCATTTCCCTGGATTTGCGAGGACAACCCCAACTCGCCTTGGATCAGGTCCAGTTGGCGGCCCTCTACGATCCCGACGACCGAAGTTTGAATGTTTCCCTTGCGCGCCGGTTGAGGGAATTCCGTCGATCTGCCGAGGCCTTGGTGGTGTTGCGCCGGGCACTCCGTCAAAGCGGCCCCCAATCCGCCCTAGAATGGGAACTGGCCGCCGGACTGTGGCTAGAAGCCGGTGAGAAGGATTCTGCGGATTGGGCTTGGACCAAAGTTTTGATTTTGGATCCCCATTCTCGTGAAGCAATGCTCGGCAAGGCGAGTCTTGCCGAATCGAAAAACGACCTGGGCGCAGCGGCACATTATTGCTCGTTGTTGGCTGACGAATTTGGCCCCCATGCCATGCCTTGGATCGAGCGCGCAGAGGCCTATTGGCTCAAGCTTGGACGTGCGGACAGCGTCCAAGCCCTCTTGCAGCGACGCTGGTCGGATTTTCGCATCCCGGCCGAGGGTGAAAAATTGGCTCGCTATTACGGCAGTTTTGGAAAGACCAAGGAAGCCATCGCCCTCTTCGACACCTTGGCCCTCCTGGAGCCCGAGGATGCCCAGAAATTTTCGCTTTTTTCGGCCCGCTTTCTTCTGGCGGCCGGACACCGGTACGAGGCCCTTTCCCGCTTTCGACAAATTTTGAAGGACGATCCAACCAGTGTAAAGGCCAAGGCATCGGTGGGCGCGGTCTTGTTGGACCTGGATTCCGTCCAGGCTGCTGACCAGGTTTTTCGCCAAATCATCCAAGCCGACAGTACGGATGCCACCGCTTGGTACTTTTTGGGACTTGCCGCCCAACGAACCAACCAGATTGATTCCGCGCGAACTTTTCTGGACAAGTCCATCCAACACGATCCCAAAGCCATCGAAACATGGATCCGCCGCGGCATGCTCGAAATCGAGACCGATTCGCTGCGTCTGGCCTCCCAAGTTTTTGCGCGGATGGTGGAAGTGTGGCCAAATTTGGCCCAAGCCAGGTTTTTATCTGGATATACCTTGGCGCGACTTGCCCATCGAGAGCTTCGCCATCCGGAACGAGAAATCAACCCTCCCGATTCCGAACCTGTGGCAACCATCTACCGCAAATTAGCCGTGGCCCAACTCGATTCCGCCCTTCGGATCGATTCTATGTTGCAGCGCGCTCGTTTTGAACGAGGATCGCTTTTGGAAAGACTTGGCATGTTCGAACAAGCCTTGGTCGATTTGCGCATCGCGGTTCAATTGAACCCCTCCGACGCCAACACCGCCAATTACCTGGGCTACTTGCTGGCCGACCATGATCGCTTTCTTCCCGAAAGTGATTCGCTGATCCAGCACGCCCTAGCGACGGACCCCGACAATCCAGCCTTCCTCGATTCTCGCGCTTGGCTTCGATTCCACCAAGGCCGTGCCGCAGAGGCCCTGGCCGACCTGGATAAAATCCCCGCAAAGGCCCAAAAAGACCCGACCATCCGGCAGCATCGAGCACGGATTTTGGAGGCTCTGGGGCGTCTCCCCGAAGCCATGGAGGTTTGGAAGATCTTGCTGATCGAAGATCCCAACGATCCCGTCAATCAATCCAATCGGCTTCGGCTAAAAATCCGATGAAGCGTTGGCTGTTTGTTTTGGGAATCGGAGGATTGTCGGGTTGTGCCCCAGCAGTCCTCAATCCGGTTGGACAAAATTTGACCAAGGGGATTGTCGAAACTTCCCCGACCGCACCCGCCGTTCGAGTGGGAAGCAAAGCCAATTTGATGAACCAGGGCAAACGGTTCAAATTCGATGTGTGGATCGAAGCCGATTCCACCAAAGGACGTTTGGATGCCCTGGGACCATTTGGAACTCCGTTGGCCTCTGTCATTTGGGAAGATTCGGCTTGGCAGGCTTGGCTGCCGGGCCAGGCGACTCTTTTGCGAGGATATGGCAACTCGGTGAACCTCCCGGTTTTGGGAATCAAGGACATTCGCCCCTCCCAACTGATCGCTCCATTTCTGGGAAGAATCTTCCCCCATTCCGGTCCAGTCAAGACAACTTCCCTGGATCCAACAGCAACCGTTGTGTCTCCTGCTACCAAAGATCCATCTTGGACTTTGATCATCGATCCAACCACGGGATTGGCGCTTCGCAAGCAAACCATGAAAAACGGCCGTGAAATCGAAGGCCTTACTTTCCACCATTGGCGCAAACAAGGAGACGTTCTGGTTCCGGGAACCATCGATCGGACCACCCCCGATGGCCAAATGCTGCAACTGGAACTGGGAGAATGGAGTGCCCTACCCGCCGTTCCCCCGGAACATCTTCAATTTCATTTCCCAAACCCCGTCGACACGATCACCCTGGCTCGCAACGATCGAGGTCAAACCGTCTACAAGATCCACCCGGCCTTGGGTCCTGACGATTCCACCTCGGTGTTTTTGGGGGGAGGAAAGCCATCTCTGGCTCAGGATTCCTCCTATTTATCCGCGGACAGCTTGGACGAAGAACCAGAGGAGGACGATTCCACCTCGGTCCAAGACTCTTTGGACGACTTGTCGCTTCATGGAAACCCGGCGCATCCAGTCGAGGATCGGGGGAGGGCGAAAAACGCCTCCTCCTCCTCCCTTCCTGCAATTATTCCCACCGATCCGGACCCTAAACACTGATCGGACTGCGCTTCTCTCTTCGGAGAGATACTTTGTGATGAGGAAAGGAAATTATGCTCGATCTTTTGCGGACAGAAGAAGGTGCTAGAATTTTGATCACCATGACCGGTGTGGCGAATTTGCGTTCAACTGGTGAACTCAAGAGGATGCTCGTGGAAGCCACCGAGGACAGCGGCATTCGCCAGGTGGTTTTGGACATGAGCGGTGTCGACATGCTTGACAGCGCGGTTTTGGGGATCTTGTTGGCTCATCACCAAAAACTGCAGCGACGTGGTGGCGAACTGGTCCTTCTCTCTCCCAGCGAAGAGATGAGCGACTTGTTGGCCATGACTGATTTGGAACAACTGATCCCGGTCTACACCACCCGAGAAGAACTTCCCTCGGCGGTTCAGGTCGCCTAATTCTTAGCTCTTGTTCTTTTCCAACCAATGAGCCGCGCGAACCAAGGCCGCCACGCTGATGGCATCCGTCAGGCGACCATCCAAAGCCATTTCCACGGCCTCTTGAAATGGAATGCGCTTCACTTGAAGGTCGCCTTCGGTGGAATCCAACTGGTTCTTGACCTCCGTCAAGCCCCGAGCCAACCACAGGATGGCCTGTTCATCGGTGACCGAATTCGAGGGCTGAAGATTCCCCAACGGGATCCATTCTTTGGCCGTCAGCCCCGCTTCCTCGCGTAATTCCCGTTTCATTTCCTCGACGGGTTCGAGGTCCTTCCCTCCCCCTCCTTCGGGAATTTCCCAGCTCCACATGTCCAACGGATAACGATGCTGGCCCACCAGGGTTACGGTTCCATCATCGTGCAATGGAACGCACCCCAGTGCGATGTGGCGGAAGCGGACCACTCCGTAAATGCCCGTTCGGCCTGCCGGATCGGTAACTTCGTGGTGTTCCACCTGGATCCAGGGGTTTGTATAGGGAACCGACGAAGACCGCCGCACCCAAGGCCCGACCTGAACTCCCTCGATCTCATCGGCGGGAATGTCGATCAAAAACGAGGAAGTATCGTCTGGATCAATCGTCATAGGAAATCCCTGTAGTCGACATCCTGGAAGATGTTGTCCCGAGATTCCAAGGCTTCCAATTCGGCAACGGGGATTTCGCCGCCAGAAACCAGGATTTCGTGAAGCCGGTTGAAGGCGACAAGGTGTTCTTTGGTCCGTTGGACGGCATATTCCACTGAAGTGCCGGTGCGCATGATGAAGGCCCAATCCGAGCTTTGCGCCAAAAAGAGTTCGCGAGCCATTTGGTTCAAGGCACGTCGGTAATCGCCCCAGGCATCGGGGTACCTACGAGCAATTTCCACCATGGAATCGGCGGCAGCGTGCAAATGAGGATAGATCCAGTCGTTCAGCTGGTTCACCCAAACTTCGCCGTAACCCAAATGTCCCCAAGTGCTGAAGGCTGGTTGTTGGCGCTGGTTGACGGGATGTCGTTCCAAATATTCGGAAGGCGTGATGGTTTCGATGTCGTGTTGGTCGAAATGAATCTTCTTGAACACGAAATACAGGAACTCGGGTCCTTCGTACCACCAATGCCCATAGAGTTCGGCGTCATAAGGCGACACGATCAAGGGGGGGCGATCCATGAATCGCGACAACCAATCCACCTGCTTGATCCGGTTTTCGACGAAGTCGTTGGCGTGGCGCGCCGCTGTTTCAAAGGCTGCTTGTGGGTTGTACGGTTCCTGCGCGACGCCTTTGCCGGTGATCCGGTAATACTTGATCCCGGTATTGGTCCGCAACCCCGGAATGTGCTGGATATCCTTCAAATACTCTTCTTCGAGATCAAACCCGATGTCGCGATAAAATTCACGGTAATTGAAATCGCCGGGGTAGCCAGTTTCCGCTGACCAGACGGCACGGCTGCTTTCCGGATCGCGGGCAAAACACGCCGGACCTGCTGCGGTGATGACCGGTGCGTAGACACCGAACCGTGGAGGTGGTTGCCCGAACAAAATGCCGTGGGTGTCGGTGAAGAAATACCCCAGACCGACTGCCGACAATTCCTGTTCAAGTCCTTCGTAGTAACCGCATTCGGCGAGCCAAATCCCGTTGGGATTCTTGCCAAAATGCCTCTTGTGCGAGCGCACCCCTTGGCGTAGTTGGGCGCGGACGGCAGCGGGATTTTGGCGAAGTGCCGGAAGAAATCCGTGGGTGGCGTTGCAATTGACGATTTCCAAGCACCCGCGATCCTGCCAATGGCGAAAGGCGGAAAGCAGATCGCGACCGTACCATTCGTCAAAGAAACGCTTGCACCAGGTGAATTTGTCGTGGTACATCCGCGCCAGATTGTGGAACTTGGGCACGAACTGGGTTCGGCGCAACTCCTTTTCGGAGAGCGCGATCAGGTGGTCGAGATGTTCGACATAGCGAGATCGCAACAGCGGATCGGCGAGCATTTCCGCCAACGGCGGAGTGATCGACATCGCCAGACGGAATTTGACACCTTCGGCATCCAAGCGATTGAAGACATCCAAGAGGGGGATGTAGGTCTCGGTGATCGCCTCGAACAGCCAGTCTTCTTCCAAATGCCGGGCATTTTCCGGATGGCGGACATACGGCAGGTGGGCGTGCAGCAAAAGCCCCAGATATCCTTTGGCCACCTAGTTCGTCCAGCGCTTGGCGGCGGGCTTGGCGGTGCGTTCCATTTCTCCCGTGCGGTCGAGGGCGTGCACATCCATGTGCAGTTCGGTTCCGTTGGGAAAGGGGAAATGGACCCGGAAGGTTCCGTCTGGATTGAGCTGAAGCGGTTTGCCCATCAGGGTAACCTTGGCATCCGGTTCGGTGGCCCCGTAAAGGATCAGCTCGGTTTCCACCCAAAGCCAAAAATTCTTCGACTTGTCCACCGAAGGCTGGAATTGACCGCCGGTAAGACCCGTGAAAGAGGTCCCGGACCCCATGGAACTGGACATGTAGCTGGTGGGCAGATTCAGACGGGATTCCGAACTTCCCAACGAGGAACTGGGAGCGAGTCCCATGAATCCCACGCCCGATTCCCCCAGACGAGAAGACCCGAGCATGGCCCCCGAGCCACTGGAACGCTCGCGAAGTCGGCGGATCAGGTCTTGGATGCCTTCTCCGTCGGCAAGTCCCGAGGCAGCGCGGAACAGTTCGTCGGAAGCGATCGAGATCCACTCTTCGCTATCCGGCGATAGCCCGAGCATTCCTGGCTCGAACCCGACCGGTCGGGAGCGGGCGATTCCGGTCCATTCGCCTTCGCGATTGACGGTGCCGTATTCAAAGGTATAGACGCGCCCTTGGTAGGGAAGCTTGACATACCAGGAACGGGCATAGGGAGCCAGCTCGATGTCTAAGGCAACGGGTGCGTTACGTCCATCAAACAACACCCCGGTGGTGTCGAATCCGCGAAGCCGGAATCCACCATCGACGTTGGACATTTTTTGACGCGTTTGGGGAGACAGCTCCCAATACAGGTGGGTCCAATCCGGATCGCGAGCAATGGCGACCAATCGATCGATCCCGTAATCCGTTGGAAGTTCCCCTTCCAACAATTCTGGACGACCGGCGCTTTTGGCGGCACGGGGCTTGGCCTTGCGAACGATCGCCCCCTTGGGTTCGACGGCGGGTACACCGGAGTTCGACTTGGCTCGGACCAGGCGGTTGGATGCCTTGGCATCCCGGGAAGGAGCCGCTGAAACAGTGGGTGCAACGCTAGAGCTCTTTGGCTTGGCAGCGACTTTGGCATTTCCCAAACCGCTCGTCGACGTTGCCTTGGGTTCATTGGCGACAGATTCTGATTTCGTATCCACGGATTCCTTTCGGCCCTTCGAGCCAGATTTTGACATGCTGGTCGCTGGGGATGCGGCGTCCATTTTTTTCTTCTCCAAAACCTTGGCTTGGCCACCCTTGGAGGTTGACT
>CAIKAA010000140.1 GCA_903825275.1 uncultured Fibrobacterota bacterium
CAGACATGGCCTCGATGCAAGTGCGCGCCACATTGTTGAACGGGTCCTGCTCGGTGAGCGACCATCCCGAGGTCTGCGAGTGGGTCCGCAAGGCCATGGATTTGTTCGACTTGGGGTTGAACTGCTTGATGATCTTGGCCCACAAAAGACGCGCGGCGCGTAGCTTGGCGACTTCCATGAAGTAGTTCATGCCTTCGGCCCAAAAGAATGACAACCGAGGCGCAAAGGCGTCGACGTCGATTCCTGCCTTCAGGCCAGTGCGGACGTACTCCAGACCATCTGCCAAAGTGTAGGCCATCTCGATGTCGGCGGTCGAGCCGGCTTCCTGCATGTGGTAGCCGGAAATCGAAATGGAATTGTACTTGGGCATGTACTTCGAGGTGAACTCGAAGATGTCGGCAATCGACCGCATCGATCCTTCGGGAGGATAGATGTAGGTGTTGCTAACCATGTACTCTTTGAGGATGTCGTTTTGGATGGTGCCCGTGAGCTTGTCCATCGAAACGCCCTGTTCCTCGGCGGTGACGACAAAAAATGCCAAGATGGGAAGCACGGCACCGTTCATCGTCATGGACACCGACATCTGATCGAGCGGAATGCCGTCGAACAGAATCTTCATGTCGAGAATGGAGTCGATCGCCACACCCGCCTTGCCGACGTCACCAACCACGCGAGGGTGGTCGGAGTCGTAGCCGCGGTGGGTGGCCAAGTCGAACGCGACCGACAAGCCCTTCTGACCAGCGGCCAGATTGCGCTTGTAGAAAGCGTTGGATTCTTCGGCGGTAGAAAAACCCGCGTACTGGCGAACCGTCCAGGGCTTGTTCACGTACATGGTGGTGTACGGACCGCGCAGGAAGGGAGGAATCCCCGACGTGAACTTCACATGTTCCAAAGATTCCACATCTTCGGGACCATAGAGGGGCTTGACCTGGATCTGCTCCATGGTGTCCCACAGAAGGTCCGAAATTTTCTTCCCGGTCTTTTCTTCGACGGATTTCTTCCATGTTTCGAAATCGACCACGGTCGATTCGGCCTTCTTGTAGGAAAGCTTGGTGAAGTCGATGCTCATGCCTGCACTCCGATCTTCTTCTGAAGGCCACCGAGGACCTGCAAAAGGTTTGCGCGGACGTGAATGAATTCGTCAATTCCCGAAGCCTTGTGGGCTTCGACCTGGTCCGCTGGGTAGCCAGCCAACACCACGGTCACTCCAGAAATCGCCGCTTTCAACGCCGGCACCAATTGGGGGACGAGTTCGGGATAGGTTTCGTCGGTGCTGCAGATGGTGACAACTTTTGTCCCCGAATCGACAGCGGCCTTGACGGCAGCCTGGACAGAATCGAACCCGCCGGGATAAATGACCTCGAATCCGCCGACTTCAAAGAAGCCACGCGAAAAGTCGCCGCGCCCCTTGTGCTGGGCGACAGGACCCATGGTGGCCAAAAATACGCGCGGTCGCCAGCCGGTCTTCGCCAAGTGGCGATCGGCCGCGTCGCGCAGAGCTTCAAATGCCTCCGACAAACGATGCAGCTTGAGGGGCTGGATGGACGGGCGATCGGCGTCGTTGGCGCGGATGACGCGGGTGATTTCACCCAAGGTGGCACCGGTCTGCACGGCTTCGATCGCGGCGTTCACCATCTTTTCGTCGGTCGACCCCAACAGATCGGAAAGCTTTCCGATCACTTTGGAATGCTTGACGTCATCGTAGGCGGTGCGGTATTCCCCCACCGTGGCGATGCGGGATTTGTAGATCGCCGCGTAGTCGGGCTTGCGACCTTCGATCTTCTTTTCACCGATGTTGGCGTACTGGTTCACCCCAACTTGGACGTCCTTGCGGGTTGCCAGGGCGGTTTCCTTGGCCTTGGCGACCTTTTCGATCTCGGATTGGATGAATCCCGACTTGAGGGATTCGAACGCGCCCCCCTTGCCTTCCACGGCCTGGAACAATTCCCAGGCCTTTTGGGCGATTTGGTCGGTGAGCCATTCCACAGCCCACGAGCCACCTGCCGGATCGATCACGTGACGAAGCTGGGCTTCGGTGGCCAACAAGATTTGGGTGTTGCGCGCGATGCGCCGCGAGAACTCGTCGGGAAGCCCGAAGACTTCGTCGAACGGGGTCACTTGCAAGGATTGGACTCCGCCCAACACCGCGGAGAAGCTTTCGGTTGTGGTGCGCAATAGGTTGGCGTAGGGGTCTAGCTTGGACTTGTTCCACAGCGCGGTGCGGGCGTGGATGTTCATGCTCTGCGAGCTGGAATTGCCTCCAAAGGCTTCCACGATCCGGCTCCAAAGCAGGCGCGCCGCACGGAACTTGGCGATTTCCATAAAGAAATTGGGGCCCACGCTAAACGCGAAACGCATGCGAGGCGCGACGGTATCGATCCCCACCCCGCGCTGGCCAAGCTCGCGAATATATTCCGCACCCATGGAAAGGGCGAAGGCCAATTCCTGGACCGCGCTGCCGCCCGCTTCCAGGAAGGAACGCGAGTGGACGCAGATGGTCTGCAAATGCGGCGCTTCCCGCTCGGCCCAAATGGTCAATTGGGCCATTTCGCGATAGGCTTCTTCCAGGGATTGGGGCAAAGTCCCCTCGTGGGCCAAAACGCCCAGCGGATCCATTTCGATGCAACCGCGCAGCTTTTGGACTTCGAGCTCGCGACTCTTCATCAAAGCCGCAAGCAAGGCGGCGAAGGGCAGTCCCGAAGCACCCGACCGCACGAAGAGGGAGGTCTTTTCCAAATCGATGTCTTCCAAGGCCACCGACAAGTCCTTGATGGTGGCGATGGAAACGCCACCCTTGCCCACATCGCCTTCCAGCGACGAATCGGGGTCAAGTCCCAGACGCGTAGCCGTGTCCAGATTCAGGTTCAACGCGGTGAGGCCACGTGACAAATCGTGTCGGGCGGCGTTGTTGAACTCGCGCGGACCCGGATAGGGAAGCTCTTGGGAAACCTCCCACGATTCGACCGTGTAGCCTTCGAAGGACGATCCCCGTGCGAACTGTCCGAAACCGGGTTTCGACTTCAGGTGTTCGAGGTTCTCGACGTCGGAGGCGTTGTAAATGGGCTGGATCGAGATTCCCTCGTAAGTGCTCGAAACCAGCTTCTTCTCATACGGGACACCCTTGAGTTCGGCCACCACTTGGGCCTTCCATTTCTCGAAGGGAACCTCCGCGAATTCGCTCAGCAATCTGGGCTTGTCGCTCATAAAATCCTCACGCGATGTCGAGAAGGGCTTGTCCCTCCTCGACGGTGTCGCCAGCGGCGACGTGGATCTTGACCACCTTGCCGTCGCGAATGGCGGCAACAGGCGTATTCATTTTCATGGCCTCGAGGACCAGGACTTGGGCACCCGCGACCACCGCATCGCCTTCCTTGACATCCACAGATACGATACGGCCCGCCAATTGGGACCGAATGGAATTGGCCGTTCCGCCTGGGGCGGATTTCCCGGCCGAGGGCGCGGCCATTTGGACTGGTGCCGGTGCGGAAGCCACGGCGCGAGGGGCGACACGCGCCACGCGGGTAGAAGGATCGTCGACGGTTTCCACGACGACCTCGTAGGTCTTGCCCTCAACAGTGATGCGAAGCTTTTTCACTTTCGTGCTCCCTTTCAGCGAAGTCGATGCGAGTCGAACTGCTGGAGTCGACCATGGATGTTCCATACGCTGTTGGAACGGTTGGCGGGTTCGATGCTGACGATCCGGAACGGCTCGTCGATCACCGCATTCACCGCCGCTGCGATGATGGCATGCAGAACGTTTTCTGGAAGTTCCTGGGACATTGGATCCTCCTTACAGCGGAATGTTGCCGTGCTTCTTGGGGGGCCTGGTTTCACGCTTGGAAAGCGTGTTGCGCAGGGCCAAGGCCACAGTGGGACGGCTCATCGCGGGCTCGATCACATCGGTGATCATGTTGTTTTCTGCCGCCTGCCAAGGAGAAGCGAACTTGTCCCTGTATTGGGCGACTAATTCTGCAGCCTTGGCCTTGGGGTCGGAGGACTCCTTGATTTCCTTGCGGAACAAGACGTTCACGGCACCATCGGCCCCCATGACCGCGATCTCGGCGGTGGGCCAGGCGAAGACCATGTCCGCACCCATGTCCTTGGAACACATCGCGAGGTAGGCGCCGCCATAAGCCTTGCGCAAGATCAAGGTGATCTTGGGAACGGTGGCCGCCGCGTAGGCGAACAGCATCTTGGCGCCGTGGCGAATGATGCCGCCGCGTTCCTGTTGGACTCCGGGAAGGAATCCGGGAACGTCGACCAGGGTGACGATGGGAATGTTGAAGGCGTTCAAGAAGCGCACGAACCGAGCCGACTTGTCGGACGCGTCGATGTCGAGCGTTCCGGCCTTCACCATCGGCTGGTTGGCCACGATGCCCACCACGATGCCTTCGATGCGAGCGAAGCCGATGATGATGTTGCGCGCCCAATCCTTTTGGACTTCGAACAGATGACCGTCGTCGACCAAGCGCTCGATGACCTTGTAGACATCCAAGGGCGCCTTCGAGTCGGCGGGAACGATCTCGTTCATCTCCAAGTCGGGAGACATGGAGATGCGCGCGGTTTGCTTGTGCGGAGGGTCGTCCAGATTGTTGGACGGCAAGTAGGAAAGAAGCTCTTGGGCCAACTCGATGGCGTGTTGGTCGGAATCCGCGATGAAGTGGATGTTGCCCGAAACCGAACCGTGGGCATCGGCCGAGCCGATGTCGTCCATGGTACAGACTTGGCCGGTGACCGCCTTGATCACATCGGGTCCGCAGATGAACATGTTCGCTTGTCCGCGAATCATGATCAAGAAATCCATCAAGGCGGGCGAGTAGGCCGCACCACCCGCGCAAGGGCCGGCGATGATGGAGACCTGAGGAACCAGGCCCGAAGCCTGCACGTTGTGATGGAAGACTTGTCCGTATCCGGAAAGCGAATCGACCCCTTCTTGAATGCGCGCGCCACCCGAGTCGTTGACCACCAGGATGGGCATTCCCGATTGCATGGCATAACCCATCAGGTCGCAAATTTTCTGGGCGTGCATTTTGCCCAAGCTGCCACCGGCGACGGTGAAGTCTTGGCTGACCACGGCAACCGGACGGCTGTCCACATATCCCACACCGGTCACCACCGCATCGGCGGCCATGAACTTGCCCGAAAGTCCGAAATCGTGGGCGTGGTGATGGACATGGGCTCCAAACTCTTGGAACGAATCTTCATCGAACAACACTTCGATGCGATCGCGTGCGGTCATCAGACCCTTGGCACGGCGCTCGTCCTGCTTGTCTTTACCGCCTCCGGCGAGCACCTTGGCCCGCCTTTCGGCGAGTTCTTCCAACAAAGCCTTATCGATAGCCATTTCTCAGGATCTCCCTCTAAAAATTGGGGGCGCAGAATTCCGTTAGAACTCCACGCGTGGACTTTGGATGTACAAAGGCGATGTTCATCCCGCCTGCACCTGGACGTGGAGCCTCGTCAATCAGACGCAGACCATCATTTTTCGACTTTTCCAGCTCCGCGACAAGATCATCGGTGCGAAAAGCCACGTGTTGCACCCCTTCGCCGTTCTTTTCGATGTATTTGGCGATGGCGCTGTCCTCCGAAGTCGCCTCCAGAAGTTCGATATACACTTCGCCTACTTTTAGGAACGCGGTACGGACCTTCTGGGAAGCCACTTCTTCAATCAGCTCACACTTGGTTCCCAGCATCTTCTCCCAAAGCGGGATGGCCTCGTCCAAGCTCTTTACTGCGATTCCCAGGTGGTCGATCTTGGTGATCATCAGGTATCTCCCCTAGCTTCCCGGCCCACCTTTTCCAGTCGGGCCGACGGTTTTAAACCTAGCCGGTGAAAACTGGATTTGAAGGTCCTTTTAATCAAGGGAAAAAGTAAGGGGAAGGATCAAAATTGACCAAATCGAGGATTCTGGCGCTTGGCAATTGCCCGGCACGGAACTAGCTTACACAAATGGATACAATACCGACAACTTCCGTCGGATTCGACAATTTGCCGATTCCCGCGACTCTCGTGTCCCATGTGGCTCAACGAGGGATCACCAATCCAACCCCTGTTCAAGAAGCCGTCATCACCAAGATGGTTCCCGGTCTCGGACAACTTTTGGACGGCGACCTACTCGCCCAGGCCCGGACAGGTTCTGGCAAAACCCTGGCTTTTCTGCTTCCGGTGGCCGGTGCTTTGGATTCGGGCACCATCACCCGTGCGTGGATCGTTTGCCCCACCCGGGAATTGGCCCAGCAAGTCGCTCGCGAAGCCGCCTGGCTTTTGGGGGAGGCCTGTGTCGCCACGCTCGTGGGCGGCGCTCCATTCGGCCCTCAATTGCGGGAGTTGCGCGGACAGCCCCCCATTGTGGTGGGAACCCCAGGTCGCATGGCCGACCACCTGCGACAAGAAACGCTCGAAGTCGAATGCGACGTTTTGATTTTGGACGAAGCCGACCGCATGTTGGATCTGGGCTTCAAGGAGGAGCTCGATCAGGTGGTGGGTGCCGCCGGAGACGCCTCGGCGAGATGGTTCTTTTCGGCCACTTACGAAGGTCGCGTGCAGGCCGCCGCCGGAGATTGGCTTCGCACCCCGACGCAAATCCGATTGGATGCGGGCAAAGGATCCAGCCACGTTCCCCAAAGCTATGTGATCGCCCCCTATGCCCGTCGCGAAGAGGCTTTGGGCCGTTTGATCGACATGCTCGAACCGCGACGCGCCCTGGTGTTCGTCCGGACCCGTGTGGAAGTGGAACAGGTTGTGCAAGGCTTGCAGCGCCATGGCGTCCACGCCGAAGGTCTTTCGGGAGATTTGGCCCAAGTGGCTCGCGAACGCGCCCTATCGCGCTTTCGCGAAGGTCGGGTGGCCCTGCTCGTGGCCACCGACGTTGCCGCCCGTGGGTTGGACGTCCCCGGCATCACCCACGTGTTCAATTTGGGATTGCCCGACGATTTGTCCAACTTCATCCATCGCGTGGGTCGCACCGCCCGTGCGGGAGCCGAAGGCGAAGCCTGGAGCGTGTTGGCTCCGCAGGAACGCGGACGTTTTCTGTCCATCAGCAGGCAGTCGGAATACAAGCCGGAACAGCGACAAGTTCCGACCAGTCGGGAATTGACCGACAAACGCCGCGAACGGTTGGCCCAGCGCGTCACGGAAAGCTTGGGCGAAGGCCTCGAGCTTCCCGACAGCTTCAAGCCCTTGATCGAAGAGCACGGCGCCGAGGCCGTGTTGGCGGCCTTGGTCCACAAGCTCGTTCCCGAACCGCCTCCCGAAGAACCCAAGCGGGTCCAGCGCCCCGAGTACAACGACCGCGGTCGCGACCGCGGCGAAAACCCCGACCGTCCCCGCCCCCCACGCCGAGGCCGTGAAGGCGTTTGGTTGGCCCTGGGCATTGGCACCGAAGACGGCATCGAGGTGCGCAACCTGATTCCTTTCGTGTGCCGCGCCGCCGACATCCCCAGCTCGGAACTGGGTCGCATCGAGATGCTTCCCCGCCTCACCTTGGTGGAAACCACTCCCGAAGCCGCCGAAATCTTGCTGCGCCTGAAGCTCAAGTGGCAACGCCGTCCGGTCCGCATCCGCGAGGCGGATCCTCCGAAGGGAGCGTAGCCAGAAATTGTCAAAAAGCCCATCCAAGTCGGATGGGCTTTTTTGTTTGCGTCTGCGCCAGCCGGACGGAGGGCCGCCGCCAGGCGGGACGCGGGCAAAACCGGCGTAGGGGTCAGGCATGCCTGACCCGTAAATCGCATTGCCCGTGCCCGAGCGCGAAAGTGCGAGCCCGCAGAAGGGCGTTCCGCGTTTTGTGCTGGAAAACGCGGCGGCGCCCAACAAATTTTATCACCTCTGCGATCGAACAAAATCGGGGGCCTATACCCCGGGTTCTGTGGCGTCCCTGGTTTCCCAAAGACCGATGGCCATCCTTCTGGGACCGCGATCGCTCGCGGCCTCTAGCGGCTACCCGTGGCGCTGGGAGCGGGCCGCTCCTGTGCTCTTGCGAGCCGTCCACTGTTCGCCTTGCACCGAGTGGGGTTTGCCTTGCCTTGCCTGTTGCCAGCCAAGCGGTGGGCTCTTACCCCGCCGTTTCACCCTTGCCTGTGGCCTTGCGGCCCATCGGCGGTCTCTTCTCTGTTGCACTTTCCGTCGCGTTGCCGCGCCCAGCCGTTAGCTGGCACTCTGCCCTATGGTGCCCGGAAGTTCCTCCAGGCTTTCGCCCAGCGGCCATCCGGCCCCCGACTCGTTCGTTCGCTTCCCCCCAAAACCCGGATCACTCCGGTTGCAGGGATCGCAAAGGTACTTGCATCACGCGAACTCGACGACCAAGCCATCGTAGGCGGGGCGGATCGGCAGGGGAAATCGAGATTCCAACTGGGCATGGGTCAGACCATGGGCGAAATGGGTGAACCAAATCTGTTCGGCACCAATTTTTTGGCCGATCGCGATGGCCTGGTCAAAGGTGAGGTGGGTGGGATGGGGTTCTTCCCGCAGCGCCGAAAGAATTAGGATCCGCGTCCCTTCCATCAAATCGAAGGTCGAGGCAGGAATTTCGGAAACATCGGTCAGATAGACCAGTTCCCCGATTCGAAAACCCGTGA
>CAIKAA010000141.1 GCA_903825275.1 uncultured Fibrobacterota bacterium
CCCTTTTGGCGAACCTGATCAACGGCCCGGGATGGAGCCTTTCCACGGAAATGCTGTTCTATGCCCTATTTCCATTTTTTGTCCGAGGGGGGTGGGGCACGCGGATGCTGCGTCGACCGGTTTTCTGGGTCGCGATCCTGTGTGTTCTGGGAGCTTTGCCATTGGTGTTTGCCGTAATTTGGCTACCAGAAAAACCTTCCGAATCGACCGGGATCTTGAACTTCCTCGGGTTCTTCCCAATGCTCCGGGTTCCAGAATTTCTGACTGGCATCTGTTTTGGGCTGTTGTGCAGGAGGAAACGTTTTTGGAACCAAGCTGGTCTGGTCGGGGATCTGGGCTTTGTTGCTTGTTTGGTTCTGATCGTGGCAGCGTTTTGCTTATCGTCCGGGAAATGGATTCTCTTGTTCCACAACGGCTTGCTCTCTCCGGTGTTCGGATACATCATCACCTACCTCGCTGTGGGTGAGGGGCCATTGACCCGGGCATTGTCCGCTGCTCCTCTGGTGCTCCTCGGTGAAGCTTCCTATTCACTGTATATCCTCCACATGCCGTTAAAGTCGTTGTACGCTTTCGTCTGGAGAGCGGCGGTGGGGCCCGAGAACAACTGGATTTTTCTGGCGTCGCTGATCGTCTTTTTGACGGGAATTTCAGTCCTGTCGTTCTATAGGTTGGAAAAACCGATGCGGCAATTCCTCCGGAAGAGTTTGGATTGATGGGCAATCGACCAATCCGGTTTTTTCGTCCAGGCATAGACACCCAGGCCAATCACCTTTAGATAGGGATCTAGGTTTCACACACCAGAAGAACAGAGGAGCCGATTCTGTTGCAGAATGAACATCTTGGGAAGCGCCAGGTTGATTCGCCCAATCCTCGGGCAGCGTTTCTTCTTGTCCAGCATGGGAAGGGGTACGGCGTGTCGGTCGTGGTGCAGGCCCAGGCCGCCGCGTTGGCCCAAGCCGGATGGGATGTTGACATATTTTGTCTCAAAGCCGAGGAAGTCCACCCGTTGCCCCGAGTCCGCGTGGTGGAGGTTTCGGCGAATCTTGCGGGTTTGAAATCCCGGTTGGAATGGGGGGGCTTCCGGGTTGTGGTGGCTCATACCTGGCCTTTCTACGGGCTTCTTCCACAGGTGCGAGGAGTGTTCCGGATCGCCTGGGAACACGGCATTCCACCGGGGCATCTCTTCCCAGGGGAAGAGGCTTTCCGGAGTTCGTTCTCGGAGGGGAACCTCGAAAAGGTGTACCCCAACGTGGAACGCGTGGTCGCGATCAGCGGCTATATCCGCCGCGAGATTGGGTGGGATCGAGCGATCGTGGTCTACAACGGCTCCGACCATCTTTGGAAGCATCGCGACCCGGACCGGGAATCGGATCACGCGACAGATTCCGTCATTCGCATCTTGATGGTCTCGCGATTGTGGAAGTCCGAACGTACCTACAAGGGGGTAGACGACCTGATCGAATTGTCGAAGTCCTTGCCCCAGGGCTACCAGGTCCTTCTGGCGGGGCGGGGCGGAGAGCAGGATGCAAAATTTCTGCGCGACCGTGGGCTGCAGGTGGCCCTCAATCCCAGCGACACCGAGCTGTGCGGTCTCTACGAAGCTGCCGATCTTGTCGTCAGCCTGTCGCGTTGGGAAGGGTTCAATCTACCACTGGTCGAGGCGGGCTTTTTTGGAAAGCCTGCCTACGCCCTGAACCTTTGCGCCCATCCCGAGGTGACCCCATTTGTCTTCGATCATTTCGCCGCCATGCGAGACAAGATCTTGTCGATGGATCGCGAAGGTTTGCGCCGCGAGGGCACGGCCATGAACGAGCATGTGCAGCGGTTTAGCTGGGAGGCACATGGTCGCCGGGTTTTGGAACTGTTCCAGGACGCCCCTATTGGTCGGCGGAATTCGAGGTTTGACAGATTCTGCTGCCTGCTCATCGAGAGCGGTTGGAGAATTCACCTGGGCGCGCGTGGCTTCGCAAAAATCGTTCGCGACAAGATCCTGAGGAGATCGTGATGGCGTCCAATCTGCCCAAAATCTGGATTCTGACGCGTGAGCGCTTTGGAGACTTGCTTTTGGGGCCCGCCTTGCGCATCCAACGATTGGGCTTGGCCTTCGTAGCCAAGGGTCACCAGGTCACGCTTCTCGCGGCTCCGGGAAGCATCGATCCAGGTTGGAGCGGTGTCGAATTCGGCGAGTTGCGGCCAGGATTTACGCGACGGATGGGTGAGAACGACAAGGTCATCGTGGGCGAACTGGTTCCGGTTCGCGCCATGTTCGAGCTGTTGGCCTCGCGAATCCCCTTCCATTGGGATGTCTACGGGTTGTCGCTTCCCGAAACATTGAGCTTCGCGAAAATCTGGCCTGGCGCGAGAAGCCGTGCCGATTCCCGTCGCAAAGACTTGCGCTACGTGATGATGGCGCGGGCTGCCGACAAAATTTGGATCTCCCATTCCCATCAGGGGACGTTCCTTGCCGCCCTGATGGCCCGGACAGGACGAACCGCCGACCTGGCCGATGCCTTCGAACTTCCCTCGAAATTCATCGAGGCTCCGATGGGATGTCGCACCGACGTGCTGCAACCGGGGAGCGGGAATCCATATCAAGAACAGGGAATCACAGGACCCGTCTTCCTTTGGGGAGGTGGTGTCTGGGAGTGGTTCGACACCGAGACGGTGGTGCGCGCGTTCCAGATCTTGGCCCAGCGGTCGGCGAATCCCTCCTTGTTTTTCCTTTCCGGACGCAACGAAGCGAATGCAGACTATGACGCACCGCTGGCGCGTGTCTTGGCCAGCGCGAAGGAGAAAGGCCTGCTGGGGAAAAATATTTTCTTCAACTCCCACCGGGTCCGTCCAGACGGCTTGGGGCCTTGGCTCCAGCACTGCACCGGCGGCGTCATGGGCAATTTCCCAACCTTGGAAACCCGGATGTGCTGGCGGACGCGGTATCTGGATCTGCTGTGGGCCGGACGCCCCTTGGTCGTTTCGGGCACCGATCCGCTGGCCGAAAAAATGGAGCAGGAAAACGCCGCAATCGTGGTGCCGTTCGGCGATGCCCACGCGCTTGCCGACGCGATCGAACGCGTCGCAGCAAATGCCGAATTCCACCGCAATCTATCCGAAGGGTCGGCGAGATTGGGACAAAAACTGTCTAGCCATCGAACCTTGACTGCGGCCTTGGAAGCCTCAGGACTGGCGTGGAAGCGGGGCCGCCCTCCCCGCGCGATCGAGAAGCTTCGCTACCTGGTCGGGTGGTGAGAGGAACGGATTTCTAAGTTTTTGACTCTGTCATCGACACAAGGAAAATAGCGCATGCTCATGGCCGTACGGAGGAGAATCGCCGTCGCACTTCGTTCCTGGCAGGCTGGTGGGTTCCCCTCCCATCTCGTCACCGCCAGCCCCTCGAAACAGGCGGCTCTGGACATCTTCCAAGGGGAATGGGCCTCCAAAATCCCCGGCGAGGGCCTTCAGGCGGAAATTTCTCGACCTCGAAGGAGTCGGTGGCGCACAGGTCCTCGAACTCGGGCCTTTGGAAGGCGGGCATTCCTACATGCTGGAAAAGGCTGGCGCCAACTCGGTCTTGGCGATCGAGGCCAACACCCGCGCCTACCTCAAGTGCCTGGTCGTCAAAGAGATTCTGGGTCTCGAGAAGGTCCGTTTCCTTTTGGGAGACATCTACGGCTTCATGGAAGCGGATGCCGCGGTCTACGATCTGGCCTTGGCTTACGGGATCATGTACCACCTGCGAGATCCGCAGAAAATGTTCCAGCTGCTCTCGGCCCGCGTCAAAAAGGGCGAACGAGTGCTTTTGTGGACCCACTACTGGACAGAAACCATCGAATCCGAATGTCCGACATTGAAAGGACATTTCACCAGTTCGCGCTCGGTCAATCTTCCAAATGGAACCGAGGTGCGGCTGCATCGGCACGAATACGGGTCGAGCATCTTCAACAAGGGATTCTTCGGCGGCAACGCCGCCTACAGCGAATGGATGACTCGCCAAGGAATTCTGGACACGGCCAGGGATTGGGGATTCGAAGTGGAAATCGACGAGGACCTGGAGCATCACAATGGCCCCAGCATCCTGGCCTCCTTCCGACGGATCTAAGGCAATCGCCACCGATGCGGATGGACGGGAAATTGGACCAGGACCGGACAAAGAGGATGGCTTGGCCATCTTGTAGGGAGATGACGACGAACCTCCTGCTTTTCTTTGTGCGACGAGTCAGCCGATGAGCCTTCTTCCACGCGTCCTCAAGATGCCCTTGGAGCGGATTCTGTCCCGTCGACGCCAGCAGCGGGTCTTCAGGATGTTGGATCGCCGTGGTGCGGGCCTGGAGATCGGGCCCTGCCACAACGCGTTGGCTCCCAAGCGCGATGGCTTCCAAGTCAAAATCTTGGATCACCTGGACCAGGAGGGACTTCGCAAGAAGTACCAAGATCACCCGGCGGTGGATCTGGAGAGAATCGAACCGGTCGACTACATCTGGAGCGGGCAGTCCTACGCCGAGTTGGTGGGCGCCCAGCGTTTTGATTGGATCATCGCCAGCCACGTCATCGAGCACGTCCCCAATTTGATCGCCTTCATTTCTGAATGCCAAGGAATCCTTCGGGAGGGCGGCCGGCTCTACCTAGTGGTTCCCCATTGTCAACGCGAATTTGACCGATTCCGTTTTCCATCCGGCTCTGGCGAGGTGATCGACGCGCACCTTCAAAACGACGTCCGGCCCACCCCCGGCACCGTCGCCGAGCACCACTTGCGGGCCGTGACCAAAGGCGGGCCCCATGCCTGGCCACTTGGTGGCCCGGCCCCTATCGCGCCCTGCACACGACCGCCGAGGCCAAAGAGGCCATGAAGGGAGCGATGGCAGGAGAATACCGCGATGTCCATATCTGGCGTTTCACGCCAGACTCTTTTGTCAGGCTGTTCCATGACCTGGCCGAGCTGGGCCTTGTGCCCATGCGGATCGAAGGAAAGATCCACGTCTCTGGTTTCGAGTTCTCGGTCTGCCTTCGGAAGCAGGGATGAAACGCAAGGTCTGGATTTTGGCTGGAAAGGCTTTTGGCAAAGGGCTTTTGGGTCCTGCCATCCGGATCGTGGAAATGGCCAAGGCTTGTTCCCAGGATGGACACGAGGTGCATGTCGTTGTCCTGTCCCCGGAATCCAATCCGCTTCCCGAAGGAGTGGAGCTGCACGATCTGGCGAAGTTCGATCTCGACAGAATCCGTCCAGGAGATGGGTTGATCTTCGGTCCCTATCTTTCCGCACCTATCGCCTGGAAGTTGTTGCGATCCGATCTTCCGTTCCACCTCGACCTCTATTGCGTCACCGCGACCGAGCAGTTGGCCTTGTGGGCGCGGACTCCGGGCGTGGCACGCGACCGGGAGCGAGCCAAGCTGCGCTTGCGCTACCTGCTTCACGCCGCGCGCGCCGAGTCCATCCAGGTATCCTGTCTGGAACAGTGGATGGTGGTGGCGGGGATGTTCCTGTCGGAAAAGAACTGGTCGAAGGGCGGATGGGTCGACGAACTCACCACCCGAGTGGTAGCGGTTCCCATGGGCGTGCGCGAAGACAGCTTCCCCCGCGGATCGGCCAATCCCTACCCGGGCTCCATCCAGACAGATCCTGTCTTCTTGTGGGGCGGAAGCCTTTGGAATTGGTTTGACCTGGAGACGTTGGTGGAAACCTTTCGGATTCTCTCCGAGCGTGGCTCGAACGCTCGTCTGTTTTTTCTGTCCGGATCCAACCGCACCGAACGATCTAGCGAGAACGATCCCGTAACAAAGGTGGAAACGCTCGCAAAGACGCACGGACTTTTGGGGAAGTCGATCTTCTTCAACACGGTTTCGGTATCGCCGGACCATCTTGCGCCTTGGTTGGAACACTGCCGGGCCGGAATCCTGACCAATCCAACCTCTCTCGAAGCCTTGTCGAGCTGGCGGACGCGCTATCTGGACCTCTTGTGGGCAGGCAAGCCGCTGGTGGTTTCGGGGATCGATCCCCTCGCCACGCGCATGGTCGACGCGGGATGCGCCTTGCGGGTCGCGGCTGGATCTGCGGTCGAGTTGGCCGATGCGATCGAGAAGATCGCCCGCGACGAATCGGTTGCGATGCGCTTGGGTGCGCAGGCTGCGGGGTTGGCTCAAGATTTGGGATGGAGACGGAATCTGTCACCATTTCTTGACGCGCTATCCGATCCACAAGCCTTCCGGCACCAGGGGATCCGCCCAAGTATAAGGGACGCCGCGCGGTACTTGGTGGCCTAGGCAAGCCATCGGTTTGAGGCTCAGGACGCTAGCCTAGCTGCCTCGAACCAGGGCTACAAGGAAGGCTTGAGACTCGTTGGCGCCAAACGTTCTGGCAAAGGTTCCATCTTGCCAGAAAATCCGGCAAAAAACGCGCGGGTGGCAAGCCAAACCCGGGTCCCTGCCTGGATCGGCCGACGCTCGCGCCAACAGGCCCGGAGTCCTTGCAACACAATCCACAAGGCCGCATTCAGGAACCATTCGGGACCACCAAATCCGAGCCGACGTTCGACCCAAGCGCGGTTTCGGATGGCATACCACACCCGCATCTTTTCGGTGCGATAAGAAAACAGCGGACTCGTCCCGGCAGTTTCCTGTCCGCCCCACGAGGCTTCCAGGTCGACGATATGGGCCTGTGGGACCAGCCAGGCGGTGTATCCCGCTTCGAGCAAGCGGTGCGACCAATCCGAGTCATCGTGATAGACAAACAGCGCTGGCTCGGGAAGGATTCCTGAACGCCCCGCTTGAGAGGGGATCAAGGCTCCTCCGTAGCCAAAATAGGCCAACGGAAGACAGCCTTCGCGAGGAGTGGTGCCAAGATGGTGGCCAGCAGGCGTCCCTCGCCAGTGAAAGGCCATAAAACTGTTTCTTCGAAGCGGACGGCTCCCGCCGCGCTTCACCATCTCCCGGAACTCGGGCCGGTCCGGCCGATGGGCCAGCACGATGGATTGTAGCCCAAGTTTTTGCCGAGAATTTTGAAGGTTGCGTAAGCAATCGGGAGCGGGAGCATTGTCGTCGTCCAACAGCCAGATGTCATATTCTGTCATCGCGGCTTCCAAGAGTCCGATCCGGTAACCTCCTGCAGAACCGAGGTTTTTTGGCAAGTCCACCCAACGAATCGGAAATTTCCTGGCGAGGGTTCGGTCGATGGGCGAGACCTGGCCGTTGTCGACCACAATCACCTCGTCGGGTAGGACATCCGATGCTTCGAGGGCAGTCAAGACCTTTTCGAGGTGATGCTTGCGAAAGCCATAGGTCAAGACAACGACCACCACGCCGGCAGGGGCAGCAGGTCCTGACTTCGATTCCCGCATCAAGGGTCTCGGATCAAGCCGACTTCAAGGTTGCCGCCAAATCCAAATCGGTCGGCCATCCAGAGGAGAGCCCCCGCCAGATGCCCGATGCCGAAGGGAAGGCGTTCCAGCGCTTGGAGCCAAAACCAATCTTCCCCGAGAAAGACACAAGCCAAGCGCAAACCACTTGATTGGGCGAACCTGGCCACTGATTCAGGAGTGTATCCATGCAAATGGTATGGCGGCTTGTAGGCCGAAAGGAACGGACAAGGCTTTCTCCGGAGCCGAGCAGCAACCTGTTTGAGATTCCCCAGCAGGGAACGCTCGTGGGGAACCACCAGATACAAGACGCCACCTGGCTCCAACAGTTTGGCGGCTTTGGAGAAGAACAGGTTGGGGTCCGCAACGTGTTCGAACACGGAGTCGGCATAGATCACCGCAAACTTCGTGTCCTCGGGCAGTTCCTCAAAGGAACGCGATTCCACCTCCAACCCCTTGTTTCGCAATGCCGCGGCAAAATCTTCAGATGGCTCTTGAGCCACGGCCGACCATCCGCGAGACTGGAGGAGCTGACAAAAATGGGCATAAATCCCGGCACCGACTTCCAGTGCCGAGCGTTGGGAAGTCTGGAGCAAGGACTCGATCCGCTTGAGTCGGGCACGCGGGTTCACGTTCCCTCTTAACTGGGCCCAGCGCGGGGAATCTGGTACAAAGTATCCATCCCCGTAAAGCTTGCGAAAGTCGTCGCTGGACCAGCTAGGCATGGGATCGATGCGCAGGTGATGGCAGCGATCGCATTGGACAATTTGGGTCTGGGGGGGTGCGCCAATGGGGTCCCGAGAAAGGTCCGGCTTCCCCAGGGCACGACGATTCGATCCACCGCAGGCGGGACAGGGGCCTGAACTAAAGGTTGCCATTAGTCGGAAGCTTTCGCGAGAAGGGTGCGGTAGATGTCCAGATAGGCGGCGACCATCCGTTTTTTATCGAATCTCTCCATGGCGTCGAGTCGTGCCGCTTGCCGGATCTCGCTCGAGGTGTTCACAACGGAAAGAGCTTTGGAGAGAGTGTCCCGAAGGCTTTCGGGTTCATTGGAACGGAATAGAAAGCCATTCCAGCCGTCCGTGACCACTTCTTTGAACGGTCCGATATCTGAAAAGACGGATAGCGAGCCGCACAATTGTGCTTCTACGGCCGCCAAAGACAAGCCTTCCACCACCGAAGGCATGCAAAATAGGTCAAATGCGGAAATAACCCGTTCCACGTCAGGTCTTGGGGGGAAGACGCGAATTCGATGGGAATATCCGGACGATTGAATCGCCTGATTCACACGCTGCAGGTTGTCCTGAGGACCACCGTTGGCGGCACCGAAAATGGCGACGTTCAACCGCGGATTGGAATCCATGAGCGGAGCAATCGCTTCAATCAATAGGTGGTGGGCTTTTCGGGTCGTTAGGGAACCAATCGATCCGATCAGAATGTCCTCGGGTGACAATCCAAGCTCTTCTCGGACCTTGCGGCCTTCCTCGGGCAGCGGGCGAAACCGAGTTATATCGGCGCCATTTAAAATGACCCGTAATTTTGCCGCCGGAATCTTCTCGGCAATTTGAGCGGCCTGGGCGGCAGAATAAGAAACGGCTGTGATCAGGTTGGTCGAATGTCCAAGCCACCGGTTGAACAAATGCGCCCAGGTCGGATACCAATCATAGAGACTGTGGAGCGTGTGGAGGCGGCGCGGCGTTCCGGCAAGTTTGGAAGCAATGCGCCCCAAAGCGGCAGGGAAAAAATCACAGGTGTGGACCAAATCAATTCGGTCGCGATTCAATGCCCGCGTCAAGCCGAAAAAAGCTTTGCTGGTCGGCAGGAGGCTACCCAAGTTATACGAATTCGAGGCATTGAATACCTGGATTGGCATCTTCCTGCGACGGAATTCATCCAGCCAGGGATTTTCCTTCGTCAATACATAAAGATGGGGGGAAAATTCATTCCTATCCATGGCATCAATCAAATCACCCGTGAAACGCTCGAGTCCACCTTCCCAAACGGCGGTTAAGATGTACCCGATTCGGCGATTTGAAGTGGTCATTTTCGTCGCAACCAAAGGGGAACTCGGCGAAAAGACGTTCGAAATGCCCACCAGAGAAGCCGTGGGACAATTGCGATCACCGAGAGATGCTGCATCCTGGATAAAATCACCCAATTGAGGCGAAACGATTCGAATTTATTGTGGGAAAGGGATCCAGAGATCACTCGATATTGAACCAACAGTTCGGGAACCCTCACGGCGCGGGCGCCCTTTCGCAGGTACTCCAGCCACATCGCGTAGTCGTGGTTCAAGCGATAAAGCGGCATGATTGGATCACCGACTCGCGTCCGATCCACGACCGCTGTCGACAGGCCGATATCATTTCCCCAAGTCAGATCCTCCCAAGTGGGAGTGTTCGAGGCTTTCACCACGACATCCAGTCGCTTGCCAACCAAGTTGATCCATTCGTAATCCGTGAAGCTGATGTCCGCACCGGTTTCTTCCATGAGGGAGATCTGGCGAGTCAACTTGTGCTTCATCCAAAGGTCATCGCTATCGATGAAGGCGATAAATCGCCCTTGAGCCACCGCGACGCCCGCATTTCTGGCACCGGCAGCACCGAGGTTCGCCTCCAAGAAGATGGACCGGATCCGATCGTCCTTGGATGCGAATTTTTGGATCAGTTCCCTGGAATTGTCTCCGGACTTGTCATCCACAAAAATGAGTTCCCAGTTGGTCCAAGTTTGGTCCAATACCGAGAACACCGACTCCTCTAGCGTCTTTTCGGCATTGTAGACCGGCAAGATGATGGAAACCAAGTCGTGGATCATCTACAGATGCTTCGAAATTGGCGATGCCAAAAACCCTTCGAATAAATCCGAAGCCTATTTTTGGGAGCCCGAAGTGCCGAAGTCAATCCAAATACAGTCACTTGCTGGTTTTCCTTCAGACCAGAACACCAAAGGGTCGACCTGCCAAGCGCAGCATCGAGTCAATCATGATCTAAAGGTAGGACGATTCTACCGCATCGATGATTGGGAGGATGAAAATACCGATGGATGGTCTTGCTGAGCACTTTGAAGCCCCCCCCTATCCCCGCCGCTGTACAGACCCAAAGACCCCAATAAGCCACGCCGCAGCAAGCCCTTCGACAAGCTCAGGACAGGCTGCGGGGTGGCTCTGGCCGGCAATCTCGGGTCTGAGAACACGAAGCAAGCTTCGGGGAATCAGACCCGAGGAGATTGAAGCGTTCTGTTGGGTTGGGAGCCAGGACGGCGCGAGGATGCGGGTGTCGGCCTTGGCCTTGGACACGTCGGGAAGCATGGGGGCGAAGTCGATCACAAACTCATGGGGGCTGTGGCTGACCAGCACGAGGTTCGAGTAGATCCCTTCGGCTTTTTCGCCATGTTCGATGTTGAGGGTGTTTTCGCCTCCAGGTTGGACTGGTGCGACCATCAGCCATACCGAATCGATGGAGGGCCAACTGGAAGAAATCGGGGGGACGGAAGTGTTTTGACGGAAAGGAGGGGTGTTTCCTTTCGACCGGCTTTGGATCTACATTCAACCCCATGAATCGGCCCAAAAAACTCCCTTACGCGGTCGCGAACTTCGAGCAGATCTTCGAAGAAGGCTACAGCTTGGTCGACAAGACGGCCTATATCCGGGAGCTGGAGCGCTACCAAGTCCCGGTTTTTTTGCGCCCGCGGCGGTTTGGCAAAACGCTTTGGTGCAGCACCTTGGAATGCTACTACGACATTTTGCGCAAGGAGCGGTTCCAGGAACTGTTCGGAGACCTGGCGATCGGGCGCGAACCAACCGGCTTGCAAAACCAATTCATGGTGTTGCGTTTCAATTTCTCGGAGGTGCAAGTCGATGTCCGGCTCGAGCGTTTGGAGCGAAATTTTGCCAACATCTGCCGGGAAACGCTTCTGACCTTTCTGATTCGATACAAGGGGTACTTCGGAGATTTTCCTCCCTTGGATCCGAGTTTGCCAGCAGCGGACATGTTGAAGGGAGTGCTGGAACTCATCCGGCGCAACGACCTTCCCCCGATGTACCTGATCCTCGACGAATACGACAACTTTTCGAACCAGTACATCACCTCCGGCCGGGATGACCTTTACCACGACCTGACCACTGGCGACAGTTTCTTCCGGACCTTCTTCAAGGTGATCAAGGCGGGCTGCGAGAGCCGCTCGATCGGGAAGGTGTTCATCACTGGGGTCTTGCCGGTCACGATGGACGATCTGACCAGCGGGTTCAATATCGCCGAAATCGTGACTCTGAAGCCTGGACTTCATGGGATGTTGGGCTTCACACAAGCGGAAACCGATCAGTATTTGGAACTGATCCTCCATGAATACGGACTGGGGGAAGCTCAACTAGAACCCGCCCGCCAGTTGGTCAAAAATTGGTACAACGGGTACAGGTTCCTTCCGGATGCCAAGGAGTCTTTGTACAACGCGACGATTTTGACCTACTTCCTGAAAAGCTGGGCTCTGGATCGAGCCTACCCCGAAGACATGATCGACCCGAACGTGAAGACCGATGTGTCGTGGATCCGGCGGCTTGGTTTTGGCGAAGGAACGCCCTTGGAATTGATGCAATCCTTGATGCAAGGAAACGGACTTCCCTACGATTCTCGTTCCCTGAGAGACAAATTCAATCTGGCGCGGTTTTTCGAAAAGGACCACTACGCCGTCAGCCTGTTCTTCCTGGGGATGCTCACGGTGAAGGACCGGGAGTTCCTGGGTTTCCCCAACCAAACCCTTTCGTCCATTTTTGCCGACTACTACAGCCAATTGGCCAACCTGGAGGTGTCGAAAGGGTACTCGACCTGGTTCTCTGATTTCCGCAAAGATTTGAATCTTGCCAAGCTCTTCGAAGGCTTCTGGAAAGTCTACATGGGACAAATTCCGGCACAGGCTTTCGAC
>CAIKAA010000142.1 GCA_903825275.1 uncultured Fibrobacterota bacterium
CATGGGGGTGCCGGGCGATTTCACAAATCCGTCTTCCGACGTCTCGACATCCCAGGCCAAATTCTGCGGGTTCCATTCGGGCTTCATGCCCAGCGAGAGGATCACCAGGTCGTGGTTCATTTCTTCGGGCTGGGCGTTGTCTTCCTGGCGTTCCACGCGCAACAGCACGTTGCCGTCCTCGCCGGCGCGGATGCGTCCCACCTTTGCTTTCACGAAGCTGATGCCCATGTCCTTGGCGTTCTGGTAGAAGGCCTCGTAGCCTTTGCCGAAGGCGCGGATGTCCATGTAGTAGATGGTGATGTCGGCGGTGGGGAGCGACCCAGACAAGAGGATGGCCTGTTTGATGGCGTACATGCAACACACGCGGCTGCAGTAACCCACTCCAAGCGAGGCATCGCGCGAACCGGCGCACTGCACAAAGGCGATCGAGTCGGGGATTTTGCCGTCCGATGGGCGCAACACGCGACCATACGGACCGTGCGGTGCCAACAACCGCTCACCTTGGAGCGAGGTGATCACGTTGGGCAACATGCCGCCACCGTACTGGGGTTTGGCATTGTAGGGAGTCAATTCGTAACCCGTGGCCACCAGCACCGCACTCGCTTCGATGTCAAATTCCGTCGCTTCTTGGGCGTAGTCGATGCAGTCGACCGGACAAACATTGGCGCAGGATCCGCACAACGTGCACGATTCAGGCTCCAGCACCGGGTACTGGGGAATGGCATTGGTAAAGGGGATGGAGATGGCCTTCTTGGCGCCCAGGTTGTGTTCCAGGTTGTCCTTGATGTAGACCGGGCAGACTTCTTCGCAGCGCTTGCAGCCAATGCATTTGTCTTCGTCGATGAAGCGGGGCTTTTTGTTCAGCTTGGCTTTGAAGCTGCCGTCGGGTTGTGCCGTGACCTGCTTCACTTCGGTGTAGGTATAGGTCTTGATGTTGGGATGATGCGCCACCGACGCCATGCGCGGCGTGGTGATGCAACTGGCGCAGTCCAAGGTGGGGTATACCTTCGATAGACTGATCATGCGCCCGCCAATGCTGGCGTTCTTTTCCACCAGCACGATCTGACGGCCTTGTTCCGCCAAATCCAGTGCCGCTTGCAGGCCCGCAATTCCCGCTCCGATCACCAAGGTGTCGTACTTCATGCGGCAATCCCCCGAACAACGGTTTGCATGTCGTCGATTTCCTTGAGAAAGGCGTGCTTGCAGACCGTGCAGACGGTGGTGAGCTTGAGGCGATTGGTGGCGATGCCTTTTTCTCTCATGAGTTGGTAGACCCTGCCGACGCGGGCGGACAAGCGTGGGTAGGCGCCTTCGTAGGGACAGTCGCTGCCGCTGGACATGATGACGATGCCGCCAAAGCCCTTCTCAAAAGTCCGCAGATAAAAGGATTCGGGGAACATCACCGGATCGGGGACACGCAGGATGTAGGTGTTGGGTGCGTACTGCGCCCGCGCCTGTCCCACGGTGTTGGCACCGGTATAACTGGACGCAATGGTCGTGATCAGCAGGATCTTCTTCGATCCCGCCTCGGTCGATGCGGTGATGTCCATGGAGGCCTCCGGTTATTTCTTGCGGGTCACGAACAGGCTCTCGTAGCCGTCGTGTTCCAACACACCCAGGTATTCGTGGCCCATCTTCTTGCACCAGGCGGGGATGTCTTCGCGGCTTCCCTTGTCGCCGGACATGATTTCCAGAACGCCACCGACAGGCACGCTGCCAATGGCCTTTTTGGCTTCCAGCAAAGGGCCGGGGCACGCCATCGCACGGGCGTCGACCTTGTTGGCGGGGGTGAGTGTGGAGAGGTCGGCCATGTTCATTCCTTGGGTTTGGTGGATTTCGGTTTAACTGCAGGTCGTGATTTGACGGAATTTGCCTTGGTTGAAGGCGTTGGTCCGTGCGGGCAGAAGTTTTCCTTCAGCACGCGCAAAAGAAGGGCCACCCGTGGATCCGCGATGCGGTAGAAGTTCTTGGTGGCGCGGCTTTCCCGTTCGAGGATCCCATGCTGCAAGAGCAGAGTGAGATGCTGGGAAATATTCCCCTTGGTGGTCCCGAATCTGTCGGTGAGATCGCCCGCACACACTTCCCCGTCCAGAAGCTCGCAGACCATCATCAAGCGAATGGGATGCTGCAAAACTCCCAATAAATCCGAAATGACCAGCGCCTCGCTGGGGACGATCAGCTTTTTGGCGACGGTTTCGGCGCGTTTCATGGTTTAGCCAACTCTAAACATCTCATGTTTAGAGAATACTAAACGATTAAGGGAGCCGCAACTCATTTTTCAAATTCTTGATCCATGCGCCTTTGAGATGGCCTGGTTTGGATTCCGCTCGCGGATGCCTGTAACCTTTGGGTGTCGGTTGCGTCCATCTTCGTGAAGCCAACATTTATAAACAACCCCGCAGCAAGCTGCGGGGTAATCTCTGGCCAGCAATCTCGGGTCTGAGAACACGAAGCAAGCTTCGGGGTATCAGACCCGAGGAGAATGAAGGACGCCAATGGACAAGTCGTACTTCCCTCCGTCGAGGGAGTGGTTTAAGATCCTGCTCGGGATGGGTGCCATCGCCCAAGCACAGCCTCTGCATCTTGATCGGGCGCTGGCCATCGCCGATGAGAAGGCGTTTGGCAACCAGATGGCTGCGGCGCGTGAAGAGGCTGCCTCGGGTCAGAAATTGTCAGCCTGGTCGGGCTTCGTGCCAACGGCCAGGCTGGAAGCAGGGGCCATGGTGACCGACGATCCGTTGGGAGCTTTTGGGACCCGTATTGGGCAAAGGCGCGTGTCGATGGCAAGCTTCGATCCCGCATCCTTGAACGATCCAGACGCGATCTCTAGCCTCTCGACCTCCCTGATCGCCGAAGTGCCGTTGCTGAACCTGGATGCCTGGCACGGGAAGCTCGCGGCGGATCGCAACCTCGAGGCCATGACCAAGTCCAAGGAGTTGGAACGGAATCGGATACGGGCCCAGGTGGTGGAAGCCTATTTCACCGTGGGCTTGGCGCGAGCGGCTGTCGCCACCTGGGAAACGGCCCTTGCAGTGGCCGGGTCCTACGAGAAGCAAGCCGTTTCCGGCCAACGCAATGAAACCGCCACCCGATCGGATGTGTTGCGCTCGCGGGTGGAAGTCGCCTCCATCGGAGCCAGTCTCGCGAAAGCGCGCACCGAGGTGGTGCTGGCCGAGAAGCGATTGGCGCTTTTGCTGGGTGGCGGCTCCTTGCCTGGATCGGTGCCCTCGATGGAGTTGACAGATTCTGGCTTGAAGGCTCAGAGCACCAGGTCGAATTTGAGGCAAACCCCTTTGGAACTGGAAGTGGTCGGATTGCAGGCCGATGCCGCGAAAGCCGCCTGGTGTCGTGCTCGGGACGCGTTCTTTCCTCGTCTGAACGGGATGGCGCGTGTGGATTGGAAAGAACATGCCTCCCTGTTCCAAAAGGACCCATCCTGGTCGGTGGGAATCGTGGCCTCGTGGAACGTCCTTGGGGGGGTACAGGCATGGGGATCCCAACGCGAGGCGCATGGCCACTGGCGCGAAGCCGAGACGGGTCGCGAGGCGCTGCGTTCCCAACAAGCCATGGAACGCGATGCCGAACAGGCGCGGTTGACCGCGGCTTTGGAGCGGTTGGAGATCGAGCACGGTTCCCTCGAACAGGTTTCCGAGTCCCACCGGATTGTCAGCCGCCGCTACGAGGAAGGGCTCGCGACCATCGCCGAGCGCATCGATGCCGGATCCTTGGAAACCAAGATCCACCTGGAAATGGTGTCGCTGCGCCAGCAGGCCGTTTCCTCGCTGGCCAAGCTCGCGCTGTTGGAAGGACGAGATCCCTCCTTTTTGGCTTCGTTGATCATCAAAAACTGAACAAAGGATTATTCCATGAACATCAGAAGAACTGTGCTGCTGGGTGGCATCGCCATCGGGACGCTTTTGGGCTGCAAGCAGGAAAATATCGAAGCGGCTTCACCCCAGCGCGTCGAAGGAGTGATCTACGTGGTTCGCGACAGCCTTGTCGAATCGATCTTGGAAGCCACAGGAACGGCGGCACCTCGGTTGGCTGCCGATCTGTCCACCCGCTTGATGGGAAAAGTCATGTCAGTATCTGTCAAGGAAGGCGACAAGATCAAGACGGGGCAATTTCTGCTCCAAGTGGACGGTCGCGACCTAGAGGCGCGTTCGGAAGGGCTGGCCTCGGGTCTGGACGCCTCGCGCTCGCAACTGGCCTTGGCCGAATCGCAAGCCCGGCGCATGAAGTCGCTGTATGCCGACAGCGCGATCCCCAAGGCGACTCTGGACCAGGCCTTGGCGGAACTGGACCGGGCGAAGGCGGGATTGTCGCAAGTTCAATCGCAGGATGCCGAATTGCGCAACATCCAAGGTTACTCGAAAATCGTGGCCCCATTTTCCGGCAAGGTGGTTTCGCGCCATGTGGATCCGGGAATGATGGCCACCCCGGGCGCGCCGTTATTGCGTGTGGAAGATGCGTCGGTGCTGCGCGTCTCGGCGACCACCACCACCGCGACCGCCCGGAATCTGTCCACAGGTTCGCTCTTGAGAGTGCGGGTGGATGGCCATGAAGTGCAGGCCAAGGTGGAAGGAATCGTGCCTTCGGGAACCGGAAATCTGGCCGTGGTGAACGCCCTCGTCGACAATCGATTCGATTCGCTGTCCAGCGGTGCCGTGGCGACCTTGTTGCTGCCTCGCGGCAAGGGCCTGGTGCGACTGGTCCCCAAGGAAGGGTTGGAGCGAGAGGGCGACTTGGTCGGCGTCTGGGTGCGAACCTCCCAAGGGGATGCCAAGCGTTGGATCCGCACGGGTGCGGAAAGGGGCAACAGTTTGGAAGTTCTTTCCGGTTTGAGCGAGGGCGACTCGGTCGTCCTTCGGTCAAATCATGTCGTGAGGAATTGAGCCATGGGAATCGCCGGACGCATCGCCAGGACCTTTCTTGGCTCCAAGCTCACCCCCTTGATCACGATCGCTTCGCTGGCCACCGGATTGCTGGCCATGATGGCCACCCCGCGTGAAGAGGAACCACAAATCTCGGTTCCCATGATCGACGTGTTCGTGCAGGCTCCCGAACTGGTCCCTCGCGAAGTGGAAAACCTGGCCATTCGCGGATTGGAACGGCGGATGTGGGAGATTGCCGGAGTGGATCATGTCTACTCGATGGCTGGCGACGGCCAGGCGATGGTCACCGTGCGATTCAAGGTGGGCGAAAACCAGGAGAACTCGATCGTCAAGGTGCAAGCCAAACTGGCGTCCTCCATGGACGAATTGCCGTCAGGCATGTCTTTGCCGTTGGTGAAGGCCCACTCCATCGACGACGTGCCCATTCTCGCCTTGACCTTGCATTCTTCGCATTACGGTTCTGACCAATTGCGCGAGATTGCGGTCCACCTGGAAGACGAAATCCGCACCCTTCCCGACGTGGCGCAAACCATGGTGATCGGAGGAATGCCGCGTCAGTTTCGCGTCCGGATGGATCCTGCCCGGTTGATGGCAAATTCCGTCAGCCCCGGCGAAGTGGCGCTAGCCATCCGCCAAAGCGATGCGCGATTCGTGGCCGGAGAATTCAGCCAACGCGACACGGTGGTGAATGTTCGTGTAGGAGCCCAGCCCGCCGTCAAGAAAGATTTGGAACAACTGGTGGTGGCCTTGCGCCAAGGGCACAGCGTGGCTCTGGCCGATGTGGCGACGGTCGAAGACGCTTGGGCCGAAGCCACGAATCTTGTCAGCCACCATGCCCGCCAAGGGAGTTCCTCCGCCGTGACCATTTCCGTGGCCAAGCGCGCTGGCGCGAACGCCACCGAGGTGGCCAAAGCCGCAATGGAGCGCATCGAGTCGGCACGGGAACGCCTGGTTCCGTCGGACGTGCAGATCGAAACCACCCGCAATTACGGAGAAACCGCAGCCGAAAAGGCCAACGAGTTGATCCTGCACATCCTGATCGCGACACTTTCCGTCACCCTTCTCATCTGGTTCTTTTTGGGATGGCGCGAGGCCGTGGTGGTTTTGGTGGCGGTTCCAGTTACGCTGGCGCTGACTCTGTTCGTCTACTACGCCATGGGCTATTCGCTGAACCGCATCACCCTTTTCGCGCTCATCTTCTCCATCGGCATTCTGGTGGACGATGCCATCGTGGTGGTGGAGAACATCTACCGCCACCTGGCCATGGGCAAACGTCGCCCCGATGAAGCGGCCATCGAAGGCGTGGACGAGGTGGGCAATCCCACCATCCTGGCGACCATCGCGGTGATCGCGGCCATCCTGCCCATGGCCTTCGTGTCGGGCATGATGGGTCCCTACATGCGTCCCATTCCCATTGGCGCCTCGGCGGCCATGATCGCCTCGCTCGCGGTGGCGTTCGTGATCACGCCTTGGCTCGCGTTCCGATTGCTCAAGGGGCATGTCCACGCGGGCGGCCACGGGGAGGAAAAGGCGACGCGCTTCGAACGGTTCTATCGCGCCCTCATGGAAGGGCTGATGAAGAACGACGGGCGCAGACGCCTGTTCTACGCCAGCACCGTGGTCTTGCTTCTTGCCTCCATCTCCATGGTGTTCGTAAAAGCAGTACAGGTCAAGATGTTGCCCTTCGACAACAAGAGTGAATTTCAGGTGATTCTGGACGCGCCGCGCGGAACCACTCTGGAGACCTCGCACGCGATGGCCTCGGAGGTGGCCGAAGCCTTGCTTCGGATTCCCGAGGTGACCAACACCCAGGCCTATGCCGGCACCTCCAGCCCCTTCAACTTCAACGGCTTGGTGCGCCATTATTTCTTGCGCCGTGGAGGGGAGGTCTCCGATGTCCAGGTGAATCTGCTTCCCAAGGGAGACAGAAAACGGCAAAGCCACGAGATCGCCATCGAGGCCCGCAAGTTGGTGGCGCCCCTCGTCGCGCGCTACCACGCCCGTGCCAAGGTGGCCGAGATTCCTCCAGGTCCTCCGGTGATGTCGACCTTGGTGGCCGAAGTCTACGCTGCTGACGATTCGGTGCGGCAAGTTGCGGCATTGGCGGTGCGGAAGGTTTTGGAGACGACTCCGGGCGTGGTGGATGTAGACTGGAGCGTGCAGGCACCCCAGTCCGAGCGATTCTTTCATGTGGACGCCGTGGAAGCCGCTCGGATGGGAGCCAGCGTCCAAAACATCTCGCAAACGCTGGCGCTTGCGTTGTCGGGCGGGGAGTTCGCGCGGATGGAGGCGCCCAACGCCCGCGAGGAACGCAAGGTCACCGCACGCCTCGGATTGACGGACCGTTCTTCCGTAGATGCCTTGTTGGCCATTCCCGTTGCGACCGCCCTTGGGACCCAACCGCTCGAACGGTTCGTGAAGGTGGATACGGGGGTGCGCGCTTCTTCGCGGATGCGCAAGGACCTGCGTTCCGTGATCTACGTGACGGCTGACGTTGCCGACACCATCGAAGCGCCCGTCTACGCGATCCTGGCCATGAACAAACGATTGGATTCGGTGCGGATCAACGGGGCCGAAATCGCTCGCTACAACTCCACGGCTCCCAAACGACTGGACCAGACCGCGCTCAAGTGGGACGGTGAATGGCAAGTGACCATTGAAGTCTTCCGCGACCTGGGAATCGCGTTCGCGGTGGTGCTTCTGTTGATCTACGTGCTGGTGGTGGGATGGTTCCAGTCCTTCTCCATCCCCTTGGTGATCATGGCGCCCATTCCGCTCACGTTGATCGGCATCCTGCCTGGCCATGCCATCGCCGGGGCGTTCTTCACGGCCACCTCCATGATCGGCATGATCGCTCTCGCCGGGATCATCGTGCGCAATTCCATCTTGCTGGTGGACTTTATCCAGCTTTCGGAAGAGCGGGGCGTGCCGGTGGCCAAGGCCGTCATCGAAGCGGGTGCCGTCCGGTTTCGTCCGATCGCGCTCACGGCGGCGGCGGTGGTGGTGGGTGGAATCGTCATGGTCCTGGATCCCATCTTCCAGGGGCTTGCCGTGGCGCTCATGAGCGGCGCCGTAGCGGCCACTCTCCTCACCATGGTCCTGGTTCCGCTCTTGTACTGGGAACTTCGCAAGAACTTGAAAGAAGATGCAACATGAAAATGCTCGTCATTCTCTACACCGGCGACAATCCCCGGTTCGTCCCGGATTTCCTCTCCAAGCGGAGCTGCCCTTGGACGGAATTCGTTGGTGGAATCGGACAGGGGCAGCACCATCGCCACGATGGTTCGCGCACCTTTCCCGGCGAGACCATGATGACCGTGAGCATCCTGGAAGAGGGGGTGTGTCAGGATCTGTCGAAGGATCTGCGGGCCGCGTCGGTGGGGCTGAGCAGCTCCGACCGGCTGCACATGGCGGTGCTTCCGGTGGAGCAGTTCGCATGAAGCCGATTGGGTCGTAAGCAGGGGCGCGGGAGTCTTCGTGCTCGCCTCGCGAGCATGGGGCTGGTAGGTTTGGCCAGCGGGGATTTTTAACGGACTTTGTTGGCCTGAACCCGCTTCAGTCGTTTTTCACCGAATTCTGTCCGTTGGAGTTGATCATGACCCGATTCCGAGGTGGTGAACTATTTCGATACGGCGTAACCTGCCCTTTGCCAAGATCCGATGCCTCCCGAGAGGTGCTTGACATTGGCGAAGCCCATGGATTTCATCTTCGACAAGGCCATCGCGGAACGCCCCCCCGATTTGCAATAGAGGAGGTAGCTGGCCTCTTTGGGCAGAGCTTGGATTTTACGATCGAATTCGTGGGAGGAAACATCCAAATGTTTGGCCCCCGAGATGCGGCCTTGTTTCCATTCACCAGGCGTGCGCACATCGATCAGTTGCGGTTTTTCCGAACCAGCCAATGCCAAGAGCCGTTTCGCTTCGATGGGGGCGACGAGAGCCGATGTGTCGGGCGAGAGCATCGAGAGAATTTTTGAAAGAAAGGACATGTTCACTCCAGGGTCAGTTGGTGGTGTGGATGGTTTTGGTTTCGCGCCAATGGGTGGTGTGGGATCCTCCGCGAAAAGGCGGGTGAACCAACGTCGGATCGGCAATTAGGGTTCGAGGGGAAGACCCAGGCTTCGCCAGGCATTGATTCCGCCCGCGATGTCGTGTACGTCTAGAAAGCCCATCTCCTTCATCGTTTGCAAGGCCAATCCGCTGCGATGCCCGGATCGGCAATAGATCAGGATTTTTTCTTCTCGTGGTAGACTCGCGAGCTTGGTCTTGAAGTCTTGGGCGTAGAAATCGAGCAGTACGGCTCCCTTGAGATGGCCAACCCCGTACTCGTCGGGGGTGCGGATGTCGATCAGGTGGAAGGTCGATTTCGTTCCTTTCTGGGCCTGGATCAAACTGTCGGCCTGAACCGGCCCAAGGTTCGCCGGGTTGGGTGACGAAAAAGCGCAGGAACTGAGGGACAGGGTGGCAACCATTGCGGCAATGCGGATCATGGGTGTTCCTTGGTTTGGACGTGCAGGTAGATGATCGAGGGATTAGACGTTTCAAACCCTCCTAGGTTACAGCGGATCGGTTTTTCCTTGGAGTGTCCACCGAATGTGGGGCCGATCTCCACCCTGCCCGTGTTCTTGAACAGCCGTTACAAGGATTCCCGGAGCTTGGCTGGGCCGATCTGTTGGTGCCTCTCGAGGAACCGATCCCAAGGCGCTTCAGCATCCGTGGCTTGACCGGGAAGTTGCGCGTCATCGACAAGCCATTCCCTCACGCGTAGTTACATTGGCTGTTCGCGCTTTTCGATGGTCGTCAGTGGCTGGAGAAGAGGGCTTGTTGCTCGCGTAGCTCAGTTGGATAGAGCAACGCTTTCCTAAAGCGTGGGTCACAGGTTCGATCCCTGTCGCGGGTATCAAAGAGAGGTCCAGGAAGATCTGAAGAAGGCCGGAAAGCCCAGGAACCAGGGGGTCCCGGCCTTTTTCGTTGGTTCAAGCGGTCCGGTGCATACCTGGAGCGTACGATATAAACCGGGTGCCTTGCGTACATTTATGCGTACACCGACGGCTTGGGGCGGCAAAATGGCTCCGAAGGCTCCGCAGAAAGTATGCAAAACCATGCCGAAGCTCGCCCCGCCCAAGACCGATGCGGCTTTCCGGACCGCCAAGCCCACCGCCAAGGAACAGATGATCTCGGACGGCGGGGGATTGGCGCTCCTGGTCAAGCCAATTCCCGACGTTGATCTCATTCGATGCCGGTGCCAGACGGGTGAACCCCATCATCGCGGCGAGCTCACGCAGTTTGTCCACCAAAACAACTTGCTCCACAAGGCCTGTTGTTTCCAAGTTCTTCCAGCGTATGGGATGTTGGTCGCCAAGGCGATGTCAACGCGATCATTGCTACTGAATGGAGACTCCAGCCGAGCCTTTGTCGCGGCCACTTCCGAGGTGGATCTGCGCGAGGTCAGCTCCAGCACTTCTCCGTCGATCGTGCGGTTGATGAGGTGCGAACGCGCACAGATTCTGTCATGATCTTGTCCTTCCTTCATTCGCCCAGGCGATCAGTCCGTCCCGAAGATCGGATAGTGCCCCAAGAGCATCCTCCAAATTCCGGAAGACCCCCCGCATTTGGCGGGCCATCTGCCATCCCCTCTCGTCATCGGTTTCCCGATCGAGAATATCCTTCAACGCCACCAATGAGGGAGGCTCAAACACCGAAGCCATCTTGCGCCCCATCCACCTGTGGCACCGGCGATCAAGGTCTTCCAATTCATTGTCTTCCAGCGAATGGATTTCCTCAAGGACACTGGTCATGAAACCAAGATTTTTGAGGACAAGGGCGAGGTCGACAGCATCCTTCCCTCTTCGGCTGGGGCTGTCGTTCCACGACAGGATCTTGAGTCCAACCAACGCCCCGAGAGAAACCATGTGTCCCTCGCCTGCTCCGATCGGGCACCGCTCGGCTTGATCCATTGCCTCCTTATAACCCAGCACATTCATCTCTTGCTGGAAATCGTCTGGCCAACAGGAAAGCCGACCATCGGCCGAAGCGACGCCACCAAAGGGAACGAGATCGACCTCCATCTGACCTCGAAAATTCATCTTGTGAGGGGATTTTCCACCATCCACCGGTTGAAATTCGCCCGAAGCGAGGAGAGTCGCGCGAAGCCGTTGAAAGTCCTCCCAATTCTCGACCTTTACGCCAAAATCCACATCTCGGGTGCGACGCAGCGTCGAACCCACTCCCAGGCCTTTTAGCAACAGGTCCCGGGCATATGCTCCAACCAGGAGCACGGATATACCGCATTGCCCTGCCACGCGCTGGACCGCCTGGACCGCGTCCGCAAAGAGGTCGTCTTCAGCTAAGGGAGGCATTCAGCTTCTCCCGTAAGAGGGATTCGAAGATCTGTTCGGCCACTTCATCGCATCGCGGATCGCGTTCGTTTTTGAGGTCCGCAAACACCACGAATGCCGGCGCGGTCCCTTGAGGTCCTTCGTTGTGCTTGCCCCAGCAGGCCTGGACCAGTTCTACGTCGCCCTCGGGTTGGGAGCGCAACTGGTTCTTTGCAATCAAGGCGCCAATTTTTGTCGTGTACGCGTAGACCGTCTGCATTCCCGGTTCAAGGTTGTTTGTGAGCCGGTCGGCAGCCGGTTCGCCGCCCCAGCAAGCTTCACATCCTTTCAGATCGAGCTTCCCTAACCCTGAAGAATATCGGCCAAAGGAATGCCGAGGACGATAGCGCTGGTTGTAGCTCTCGGTCCATTTGCGGAAGAAGGCTTCCCGGTCCACCAGTCGACGCCCCTTCTTGCCCGCGTCCAGGACGTAACCGTCGCTCTTAAATGCGTCCATCGCAAACTTGGCACTAGGCGCCGAAACCCCGGCCAGGGTCGCGATGTGTCGGAGATTGGATTGAACCAGCTCCGGATCCAGCAGGAGTTGCAGGCCCACGCGTACTGCCGACGCGTTGAACGCTCCTCCAGCGGGGCGTTTGGGACGGGGATCTACTAGAGGCAAGGCATTGGTTTCGCGAAAGACCTGGAGACCTGGAAAGTCCAGGAAAGCATTGCCCGCAGTGTCCAGGTAATTCATTCCCATTTCCCGCAAGGACTTCGCGAGTTTGGGCGAAATCCAAGCCGAGGCGAGAACGATTGGTATGATCGATTGGAAGGATTGGTTCTGGATCCTTTGCAACGCTTCCGGCCGCCAACTTCCCGATTTCACGTCTAGTTGAAACTCGAAAACTTGCCCCCGTACCCAAGCCTTGATCCAGCAGTCGGCCTCGGTGAGTTCCCTATCCGCTAGATCGACTTTCGACCATCCTGGAAAATCCAAGAGCACCCTTCGCAGGGCCTCGATAACTTGGGTGCTGGGATTGGAAGTCATGTTCAATAAAATGTATAAGTTAAACAAATCATTAACAAGTTAGTTTATTTAACAACTTGAATCTTCGGCAAGGCACAAGCGCCACTCCAGGCTGCTTCATGCTGACCGCATTTTTGCGAACATCCACCAGGTGGGTGATGTTGCGCTGCACCATGGCATCCAGGTAGGCATCCAGGTTGCGTCCCTCGTAACCCAGAGTGAACCAAGCCGGAGCAATCTCCAATGGGCATTGGAGATCCACCAGCGCCTGTTCATCCCGAGTCAGAATTCGTTCGGCGATTTCGCTCTTGATGGCGAAGTAGGGGGATTCCCGGTAAACCTTGTGCGCTAAGGCGTCGCCGGTCAGGGTGCCGACCTCGCGTTTGACCTGCTGCAAGATGGTTCGATCGTCAGCCTTAAGCTGGGAGAACCACCCCTTGTCCAAGGTCGCACAATCGGAGTCTGTAGTGACCATCTTGCCGACAGTGTTCATGGCGCGGAGATCGGCATAGGATTGGAACGAGAAGCATCCGAACCGGTACGGCACGAAATCGAAGGTCGCCACCTTTTGGCGCCGTGCGATCAGAACAAGACCTTCTGAAGGTCAAGGCGCGTCATGCGCCCACCCCACAGCTCGATCATTCTGGCCCGAATCCCGTTGCCTTGGGGCAAAAGAGTCTCAATGGTCGTCTTCTTGTCCATTGGTAGCGGCCTTCCCCCGCATCTCCCCCTATGAAGCCGGGAAGTAGGCGCTCGGGTCGCAACGTGCTGAAAGGCCGTAGCCGAGTCGGAGAGTGGAGGGCTAATTTTTCATCTGAGTTTCCGTGCGAAACCCTTCAGCCTAGCAAGAAAAATATGGGGGTATAACTGGGGGTATAATTAGCGCATATACTTGAACCCCCCCTTTAGATAAAGGAAATATTGGCGTATTCGATCCCTGTCGCGGG
>CAIKAA010000143.1 GCA_903825275.1 uncultured Fibrobacterota bacterium
CGTCCTTGTGGAACGATCCTTCGTTGTTCCAACGGATGTCGCAATCGATCCCGCGCACGGCCAAGTTCATCTTGCACAAGCGCCAAGTGGTGTAGTTGGACTCCTGCCCGTAGATGGCAATATCCCCGATGCGCCCGCCGTGCCCTTGCACGAACTTCTCGGACTGCACGAACATGCCACCCGAACCACAGCAAGGGTCGTAGACGCGCCCCTGGATCCCACGTGCGGGATCGGGCAACGGCTCCAACATTTCCACCAACACGCTCACGACAGATCTTGGCGTGTAGAACTCTCCGCCGCGCTTGCCTTCGGCTCCAGCGAACTGACCCAAGAAGTACTCGTACACACGCCCCAAGATGTCCTTGGAACGGTCACCTTCTTCGCCCAACGCGATGTTGGAAATCAGCCCGATCAGTTCGCCCAGCATGACCTTGTTCAGAGATGGCCGTGCGTATTCCTTGGGCAACACTCCTTTGAGCGAGTCGTTGTCTTTCTCCAAGGCCCGCATGGCATCGTCGATGATGCTCCCGATGCCAGCGAGTGTCGCCTGCTTCTTGAGCGTCCTCCAACGCGCAACGGGCGGCACCCAAAAGATGTTCTCGGCCAAGTACTCGTCGCGGTCCTCGGCAGAGGCGGCATCTTCCTTGAGAAGCCGACCATGCTTGGCCTCGAAACTGTCCGAGATGTACTTGAGGAAGATCAATCCCAGCGCGACATGCTTGTAGTCGGAAGGCTCCATGTTGCCGCGCAGCTTGTCGGCAGCCTTGAACAGTTCGGCCTCGAAACCCAGGGCGTCGGTCTTGGAATGCTTGGTCTTATCGGAGCTGGCCATCGGGTTCTTCCTGAAAGGTCTCGACTTGCGCGAAGCACACTGATCCACGCACGCGGATCATGGCGATCAAGCACCCGTTCCAAGAAGAATCACTGCTTCGGTAACGGGGCAACTTGCCTCGTTGGGCAACGTGTGCCCGTAGGTTGAAAAGGTAGGATCTTGGGTAACGGCTCAACAAGAAATGCTCGCCGCAAAGCTGCGAGTCATTCCTTTTGGCCTAGCTGCAGACGGCAACCCAAAACCCCAATGGGGCTTCTATGAGGGTGAGTGGATTGGACGCCATTTGCCAGTTCGTTGGTCAGGCTCTGGGGAGCCCCAGGGCACCGCACCGCCCAGGGAACGGCGGGATGTATCGGAGGGCGCCAACCGCTGGGATTTTTCCCATTCAGCGACTCACCGAATCTCGAAGGGGTGCCTCAACGTGGCCGGAAACATTGGCTCACGGATTTTTTTCGGAAATTCGCGGCGATTCCATTCCAGAACCGAAAAATCTGGCATACCCGGCAGGATCCCCAAAGTTCTCGCTGAAGATTTAGCCCGAGCCAAATCCCAACTTCTGGCGATGATGGAATCGTTCGACACCAACCGCTGATCCGGAGCGATCCCGATCTGGTGGTAGGAGGGATGGTTCATGGGGTCGATGTGCAGACAGGTGACCGCCATATAACCACCCAAGGGAGTCTGTTCGTAGATCTGCCCGATCCCTTTTCCATAGGATGTGTCTCCTAGGGTCACGACCGAACTCCCCAAATTCTCCCTCAGGGCAGAAATGACAATTTCTGACGCACTGGCGCTATGCCGGTCTTGCAGCAGGTAGATGGACCTTCCGGCCAATCTACGCGCCACGTTGTTCGCTCGCAGGGTGTCGACGATCTCCATGCCTTCCATTGTCGCGTCGACCAAGGTGCGTTCGCGCAGATGCATGAGGTTCGCTCCCGTTCCGACAAGGGCGCTGACGATGTTTTGGGCGGCATTGATGGTTCCTCCGCCATTGCCGCGCAAATCAAGGATCCAAGCTCCTTTCGAGTTGGATTCCAGCCACGTTGCCGCCGTCTGGAACAGGATGTCGGTGGCGATCTGGTCGGTAGACACAAATTGTCCGATGGCGATGTAACCCACCGCTCCAGGCAAGGTGTCGACAAAAAGCGATGGCATAAGGTGCTGGCTGCGCAGGACACTGACGCTCGTCGTCGCACCTGTCGCGGGATGTAAGAATTGAATCTCCACCGACCGGTGTCCCGCAGTGTCCCGCAAGTAGGTCAACGATTGGGAGGCCCATCGTCCATCGAATCGCAGCAATCGATCATCCGAACGAAGACCGGCATTCCAGGCTGCGGAACCAGGATCGATCTGTGCCGCCACCAAGGTGTCTCGGGGCCAGGCCCGGAAAAAAATCCCAAAGACCGAATCGGCTCCGGTTCCATTCAGCGCATTGTTCAACGAGTTGGATACTTCGGGAGGATAATAGGCTGTGAACCGATCGTTTTGGAAAGTCGAAAACAGCACCGACACTCCCTGCGATTCCAGCGGCAAGGGCGAAACATGGTGGGCCCGATCGATGGAGAACAAATCGAGCAGCATCCAACCGAACCAAAATTCGTCCCGATCACTCCATCCGTAAGGGTAGTACCAGGTGTTTTGTCGAACCCAGTTGCCCGTAGCCTCTCCGGGAGGAGATTCGGAAGGCGTGTACTGCGTTCCTTGGTAAACGGAAGTCCCCGACTCGAGCATCCCCGCTGGAACGGGAATTCTTGTCGCCAATCGGTGCCCATTGGAGGTTGTGCTCACCACATAGGGCAAAGGCGATTCGTCGAGGGCCGCGCTGACGGGACGGAGCTCGCACCCAAAGGCACCAAGGAGAAAGGCCGACAACGAGGTGAAGCGAATTGTTCTGGATGTGAAATTCATGGTAGTTTGTTCTTAATCAACATTTTGGGTGAGGGTTTGGCCTGCTTGGAGGGATGAAAAATGGAAGAAATCACAACCCTGGATCAGATGGACCATTTGATCCTCTCCAAAGGAACCTCGATTTTGTTCAAGTATTCCCCGACTTGCGGGATCAGTCAAGTCGCTCAAGAAGCTTGGGAATCCTTTTCCAACCAAGAAAACCAACTTAGGTTAGCCCAGTGCGATGTTCTGGAAGCCCGACCAGCAGCTCGGGGTGTGGTAGAGCGCATAGGTGTCGCGCATCAATCTCCCCAGGTCCTGGCGATTCTGGATGGCAAATGCGTCGGGCATGCAAGCCATTATAGCATCACCGTAGATCAGCTCAAAAAAATGAAAGAACTTCTTCAGAGCAGCCACAAAATTGCCGAAAACCAATAAGCCCCACCCTTCACGGTGTAAGGATGAGGCTTTAATTTGAATTTTCTGGAGAGACAAAATAAAAAAAACTGGTTGGTCCCGGTTAGGGGACCAACCAGTCCGCTTGCTGGGAACTGGCGGTTTTTCTTAGTTTATATAAGTTAAGCCACCGCAAACTTATGTCCAACTTAAGATTCACTTAAGCTCATAAGGCCTACTCTTCGGAAAATTCAATCATCAGCTTAGATTCCAACTCAAAGCGTCCTCGCCCGCTTTTGGCGATCCGGATCCCTTGCAGCCGCTCTTCCAGGCGATCAGATAGGATGCGAATTCGACTTTCCAAGTTGGGATTCACGGGATCGAGATGAAGGTCTGGATCGCGTCGGAACTCGCGGTGTTCGAAATTGGTCCGACCGGTCACGGTATGCGACATCAGAACCTTGTGTAGGATTTTGGCGGGCACGCCACGCAACAAGTGCTCCCCGTTGCAAGAGATCGTCTCGTCTTGCCTGTGGTAAACGAACTGGAGCCTTTGGCGATATTGGGCCAAAAGATGTTCATGAAGCTCGGAGGCCCGATCCATTTCCGAGGGGCCATTCTCGCCCATGACTTCCCGGATCAGGTGAGCCACTCCGGTTTCGACAGGGACTGACGATCCTTCGCTCCACTGCACCCGCATCAGATAGCACTTCGCTCCGGTCAGCGAACCCGCGTGGATCACGATTCGTTTCCGCACAGGACAAAACACATCCACCAAGGCCACCTCGACGGGATGATCGGGCACATCGGACAAATCTTGTCTACGCACACCCTGCGAAGTAAGCCAGTCCAGAAAGCTTGTGGAGCGAGTCAACTGTTCGCCGTGAAGACTCCATCCCGAAGGGTTTTTGACAGGATGAATTCCCCGCGGAACGGCTTCTAGGATTTCGCGGGCATCTCGCACTTGGCAAAGACATTCCACCTCATCGAACGAGGCAACGGCGAGCCGATTCGGAGCATTCCGGATCAAGAACCCCAACCAGCTTTCCGCATCATATCCAGGAAATCGATTTTGGAAGGAGGTGTCGAGGATTTGAAGGACCAGAGCGGTCTTGATCCCCTCCGCTTCGTCGACTCTCACCAACCGAGTCACGGTTTTGGGCGAGATCAATCGTGCGGATGGTTCCAGCAATTCCAAAACAGTTTTGCGGACATCCCGGCTGTGGGTCAACTGGATCAGAAATTTCCCGACCATGGAGAGCGCCCCTTTGGCCGAGAGGAAGACTCCCGATTGGCACCCAAAAACGCCTTTTTCCAAAAACTTTGGAAAATCGATCTCGTGATGGACGCAGAAAGCCTCGACGGAATCGAGCACCCGAAGCTGGTATTCCAACGGAGAAAGCCCCTGTTCCTCCCAGATATGTTGATAAAGCTCAACACCCCGCAGGACGCGATCTTGAAATTCCAGGGGATGCCCTCCCCAAAACTCACGGGCCATTTCCGTTCCACCAACAAGAAGCAGCCCACTGTGCAAGGCGCGCAATGGTGCGTTCCAGATGGGAGTCAATCCCTCACTTAAATTCCGGATGGAAGTCAACAAGGCAAATAAAGATTAGATCAACGATTGGTGAAAAGTCGAACTTACCCTGCTGATTCTCGGTAATGTCGACTATGGGTCGAGTGACCTGGCGCCGCGCTCCAACCCAATTTCTCGCGCAGGGCATCTGAAAATGTAGCGTCCTGGGGGCGAAGTAACAGGACTGGATGTTTGGATTTTGAGATTTTCACTTCATCGCCGGGATGCAGGTGGAAATCATTGCGACCATCCGAGAGCAGCAAGGCGGACTCCCGAACCCGGGGTTTGAGGAGGAAAACGCCTTCGTCGGACAACACCAAGGGTCTCACGTTCAGGCTATGGGGTGCCACGGGAGTAAGCACCACACATGGGACGGAATGTTCGACAATGGGTCCTCCCAGGGCGAGGGAATAGGCGGTCGATCCGGTTGGGGTGGCCACCAAAAGTCCGTCGGCCCAGTAATCGCAAACGGTCCCCGCCGAATTGGCGACTTCGATCTCGATCATGGACAATTCCCGCCGACCCCGCAAAAAGAACTCGTTCAAGCAGCGGTCGCGATGGACGATCTTCCGAGATCGGTAGACCGTGGCCTCCATAACCGTTCGCTCTTCGATC
>CAIKAA010000144.1 GCA_903825275.1 uncultured Fibrobacterota bacterium
GTTGGCTTTGCCTTCTTCCAGCTTGAAAACGATCATAAAGCAATTGAGTTTTACGACAAAGCAATAAACAAAGGACTGGATTCTGCTTATGTACATTACGGCAAAGCTCTTTCCTTAAGGTATTCAAAACATTATGACGAAGCAATTGAAGAGTTTGATATCGCCATAAAAAAGGCGCCAACAAATCAAATGTATATGTGCGAAAAAGGTTTTGTTTACTACTATTCTGGACAATTAGACAAAGCATTGCCTGTTTTTATTGAAGCTCAAAAATTGCCAAATGACTTTCAAGCGCCATTCTATATGGTTCCTCATATTTATCAGGTCAACAAAGAGTTTGACAAAGCATTGAAAGGCTTTTATGAAGGGTTAAGTCATATTTCAAAAGACAACAAATATTACGCTTCAGCTCTTACGGATATTGGTAAACTTGAATTTGCTCTTGCAAAAGACTTTTTAAAATCCGCTAAAGCATACTCGCAAGCAATTGATATTAATCCTAAAAATTATGAACTTTATCCTAAGTTAATTAAAGCGTATAATGCTGCCAATGAATATTCGAAGGCTGACAGCATATTCATGCTTATGAAAATTGCCTATAACAATAAAGAGCTTTCAGAAGATGTTATGAAATTCAAAAATATCGCGATTGACGAATATGAATGGCGTGGACAGAAAATGACGGTCCACAAATATCTCGTTGACCCAAAAGAGAGTTTAGATATTTCCTACAAAGTTTATTTGCTGACCAAAGCGGGCGACAAAGTTGAGAGAACTTTTATGGTTGAGCAAACCATTCAATTACCAGATGGAGCAATTCATTTGCTATGTGAGAAGGACAATAAATCAGGTTCACACATAACTTATCCCTATGGTTGGCAGACAGACACTATTCCACTTGATGACTTGAAAAAAGCAGTTGGACTTGTGCTTGAGGGAAAAATGGAACAAAGTGCATCATCCAACTTTAGCGACAAATGACAAGAAACACTGGCTATAACAGCACCTACAAGAAACTTCCGGTTCAGTGGTAAAATGAAGCTTTGTGCTTCTTATCAAATTCAGTGTTGCCAGACGGTTTAGTGCTTCGAGATCGCCAACTTCTTGTAGCTGCAAAACGTTGGCAATATTGCCACTCAATCTATGAACCGAGAAACCCTTCTCAAACAATTTGGACAAATCATTCTATCAATCAAAAGCCTGCATCCGTTGAGAGTAGGGATTGATGGCGTTGATGCATCAGGCAAAACAATGTCGGCAAACGCGATTGCAGATTATCTTGAACTCCGAAAAATACAAATTATTCGTGCAACAATCGATGGCTTTCATAACCCTAAAATGATTCGTTATCAAAAAGGCTGAGATTCACCTGAAGGATATTGCAAAGATTCTTTCAATAACCAGGCGATTATTGATGATCTGCTCGCTTCATTGGACCCAAATGGTAATCTTCAATACACAAGAGCTGTCTTTGACTTTAAAATGAATTCTGAGGCTGTTTTGCCTTTTCAAACAGCAAGTACAGATTTCGTTTTATTTATGGATGGCGTCTTTTTGTTTCGTCCAGAATTAGTCAAATATTGGGGTTTGAAAATATTTTTAACCGCTGAATTCAAAACCACAGTTGCCAGAGCAATAAAACGAGATGGTTTCTATTTGGGATCTGAACAAGAAATAATCGATAAATACAATCAACGGTATATTCCTGGGCAACTTTTATACTTCAAAGAAGCCAATCCGGAACAAATTGCAGATATCGTTATAAACAACAGTGATTTTGAAAATCCAAAAATCATTAAAATCGCCCGTGGCAACATCGGCTAACAGTGCCACCGGCGATTCGCGTGTCCAGCTTGAGCGAGGAGCCTGCAACTGATGATGTGGATCGCGATGATTGATATTGGTTTATTTGGTTTCATTCCTACCCTGATTTTTTCTGGGTATCCCAGCGGTTTTTATCTGTTGGTTACTTGGGATCAGCCCACCACTTACAGGTCAGGTCTAACCGCTCGCGAAGGCCGTTCGAGATCGATTCAGTCCACCAGCCAGTCGGGGCGGTCATCCTTTTTCGGAGGGAGCCGAGTGGAAGGCCGAGGCATTGGTTGAGTTGGCGTGGCATGGGGTGATGGGGGATGCGGAGGCGTTGGAATCGGACGGGGACGGTGTTGCTCCAATCGGGCCAAGGCCTGTTCCCCGCGCAGGGACAGGCCAGGCGAGAGGCGAGGTTGGGCGACCAGCGACATGCGCAGGAGTTCGATGGCCACGGCAGTGTGGGCTGTTTCGGCGAGTTTCATGCCCCATTCCCACATGGGAAGCGAGTCAAAACGAAATTGGGGGTGGAGGCGGAAAATCCGTTCCAATTCGGTGACCAATTTGGTGATGTCGTCATCGCTTCCTTTGATCCAATACGAAAATTGTCGAGTGAAGCACGGCTTTGCGCCCGTTTCGTCCCCGACTCGAAGGCAATTCCAGGCTTTGTCCAAATCGGATTTGTCTTGTTTCTTTTGGGGTTCGAATCCCGAGATCGGGAAGCCCGGCAAGATCGGTGAACCTCTCTTCTTCTCCTTTTCTCGCTCGATTACTTCCGGGTCGACAGGCAGGAATTGCGCACACAGGAAGCCGAAGAAAAAGCCCCCCACATGCGCGGCATAGGCGGTTCCGCCTTCCTCGAGCGGTGACAGAAAATGGTTGTACACAAATTGGATCACAAACCAGGATCCGAGGAAAACCCAAGCGGGGATCTTCCCGAAGCGGGGGCGAATGTACCAAAGGAAGACTTTGATTTTCGATTTGGGATAGGATCTCAAGAAGGCACCCATCGTGGCTGCTATGGCTCCTGAGGCACCGACCAGCGGTGTTGTGGGCATCGAGTGATGCAACGCGGCGGATGCACCCACTTCGCAGAGCGCGGCGAAAAAACCACCGAACAGATAGAGGAAGAGGAATCCCTTGATCCCAAAGCGCCGTTCCATCGCGACCCCAAATGCGAAGAAAAAAATCATGTTGCCGATCAAATGGCCCCAGCCAGCGTGCAAAAACATGTGCGTGATCAAAGCCGGGAACCACGAGGCATCTCCCGGATGCAAACCCCAGGCGCGAAGCGGGCTTAGTTTGTTCATCGCCGATTTCACGCGTTCTTCCAATGCCCTCTTTGGGGGATTCTTCAGGTTTGCCGCAAAGGCGGAATCAAAGTTGGTGGTCGCGAGGGAATCTTCGAAAGCTCTGGCCCCACTCCGGTCTTGGCTGGTTTGAAAAGGGTCTGGAGCCATCTGATGACGGAAAAGGCAATCCTGGGCAGACCGTTCTTCTTGCATCCATAGTTTGAGCGAGTCGTTTGTCACCGAGTCAGCTACACTGCATTCGCGGGGCCAGGTTAGCCCGAATGCGAGGATACACAAGAGCACGATCGCGATGGAGGTATAACCCACAAATCCATCGTCTTGATCAGAGCCGTAGGGGATCAGCATTTCGAGCGTCCTTCGGAATTTGGACAGTGGAGATATTTCTGCCGGTGGGTTATCGGAGAGAGGAGTCTAAGGGTGGGTGGAAAAATAACTCCATCGAATCGGGTCTGATGCCACGAAGGAAATGTCAAAAGCGGATTACAACCCAATCCGTTCGCGAAGGACGGCTGGAACTTGGGGGGCAATTTCTGGGTGCGCTTCCATCAAGCGGGCAATATCGGCCAAGTCCTTTTGGCGTTTGCTGGCACGGCGGCCCGGGTCTGCGTATGCGAGCAGCTTTCCCTTCAACGTGTCGTCGAGGGCTGCCACGCGCATCAAAATTCCGTGGATGTCGGCGGGGAGCGAACGAGAAGGAAATTCCCGATAAACTTTGTCGGTGGAAATCTGGATGCTGACTCGAGAGGAACCCGTCAGGTTGACAGAATCCGGGAAAGTCTTGACGGCAAAACCGGCCACCTGGAACGCCGCAACGGCTTCGTCTACCTTCTCGAAGGCTAAAACAATGTCGACATCTTGCGTGACCATGGGTTCCCGTGCCCAATGGTTGACGGCCAAGCCACCAATCATGCACCAAGGCGCGGCGCGGGATTCAAGAATCCCGATCATCTTGAGGACGTCGTTGGCCCCGCCTCCCGTTTGCCAGTCAAAAAATTGCCGGTCGGTCATGCTTGGGAAAGTAGATCGAATCCGGAATCCCGGGTGGAGGAAAGGTGAATACACCTTCGAAGGGGGGACACGGGGAAGGGCGCCAACGGCTTCGTTTTAGGTCACGCTGAATGCTTTTGGGGCCGTGGCTGCAAGACCATCTTCTGGGCCAGAATGATCTGACGAAACGCCTCGGACGCCGTGGCCCAATCCACCAAGTCGACCTTGAAGGGCAAGCCCGAATCCGAGAAAGCTTCGGAAAGTTTGGCTAGAGTTTCAATTCCTACCGGGGTTTCCCCATGAAGGACCAGGTCCAGATCGGAAAATGTTTTTGGTGAAGGTCTTGTTCGGGACCCAAAAACCCAGACTTCGCGACCAGGGAGGTGGCGCTCCAAAATTTCTTGCACCAGACTCATCTCGTCCGGAGTCAGTGCAAGGCCTGTCATGCGCTCGAATTTTGTCGTGCGACTAGCGCACCCAAAAAATGTTTGGCTTCGTCGCAGAATGTGGGAAGATTCTCAAGAACCAATTTGGCGCTGGATTCGTCGAAGGTGTGGCTGGTGCGCGAGCGCATTTCCCGAAAAGTGCGCCATGCCGACCAATCGCTTTTCAACAACCCTTGTTCGTTGCCGGTGCGGATTAGATCGGCAAACGTCACATGGTCGATTTCTTCGGGAGAAGGCGAATGGATTTCCAAAACCCGTTTGAGCATTTTGTGGGAAAGCTCGTAGGTAATCTCAAAGCGCTGGACCAGTCCGTCCCGCAACTGGACATCGTTTGGCTCCGATTGGCAGCGGGCCAAACCTTCTTCCAGGCGCTGTACCGCCTTGGCAAAGGAAGTCAGATCAAGCCCTGCCATGTCAAGCCTTCTCCACCTGCACACCCACGCCCAAGCCTTCGATCACGGCCTCGGTGCTCGCGGTCTTCGCGAAACGGAGGGCGTTGGCCTGGACTTCGTCGGCCAAGTTGGCGCCAAATTCTGTCACGACCTGGGCGATCTCGTCGGAGTCGGATTGCACGATCACCCTGATGCGATCGGTCACATCAAGGTCCAGCTCCTTGCGGCGGGCCTGGATGCGGCTTTGGAGCTCGCGGGCAATGCACTCGCGGCGAAGTTCGGGAGTGATTTGCGGATCCAGCGCGACGGTGGCGTCAGCGGCGGCCTCCACGACCAAGTTCCCCGACGTGGCCCGGTCGATCAACAAGTCTTCGGGTGACAATTCGTGTCCAACCACCGTGATGGATCGTCCGGCGGCGACTTGGAGAAGTGTGGCTTGATCGAGCGTTTTCAGCGCTTCCCCCACGGCCTTGAGGGCCGGGCCGAGTTTTTTTCCCAAGGTCTTGAAGTTGGGACGCGCACTCAAGCTGACCAGATGCGCTTCCTCACGGTCGATCACCAGCACTTTCACGTTCAATTCGTCCAAGATCACGTCGCGCATCGCCTCCAGGTCGGCTGCAGCTTCGTCGGAACGCGGCACCACAGTCAGGGTGGCCAAAGGCTGGCGCACCTTCAGGTCGTGCTTGGCCCGCAGGGCGCGGCCCAATTCCACCACAGTGCGGGCCAGCTGCACCCGGCGGATCCCCACCGGGTCTTTGAGCGATTCGTCGGCGCGCGGCATGTCGCAGTGGTGCACACTGCGCGGGGCATTCGCATCGATTTCGGCCGCAAGCATTTGCCAGATCTCTTCGGAGACGAATGGCAAGTATGGCGCCAACACTTTGGCAAAGTCGCACAGCACGCGGTGGAGGGTCGCGTAGGCGGCGGTCTTGTCGCCGTCGTCCGTGCTCTTCCAAAACCGGCGGCGGCTACGGCGGATGTACCAGTTGGTCAAACTGTCGATGAACCGGATGCATTCGGGAACCACGTTGTAGAGCCTAAAGGCTCCCATCTCGCGTTCCACGCTTTCCAGCAAGACCTGCAGTTCTCCCAAGATCCAACGATCCATCTCGGTGAGCGGAAGGTCGGACAATTTCTGACCAGGCTGCCACGAGAGCTGTCCCTTCGAGCGGTCGGCGTTGTGGTAGGTGGAAAACAGGCTCACCGAGTGCCACAGCGGCAAAAGAACCGAGCGCACAACTTCGCGCACGCCGGTTTCCGAAAAGCGAAGCTCCTCGGCCTTCACTGCGGCCGAGTTGATCAGGTACATCCGCAGCGCATCGGCGCCCAGATTCTCGAGCACTAGGTTGGGGTCGGGGTAGTTGCGCAGACGCTTGGACATTTTTTGTCCATCTTCTGCCAGAATGATTCCGTTGACGATCACATTCTTGAAGGCGGGCTTTTGAAACAGGGCCGCGCCTAGCACGGTAAGGGTGTAAAACCAGCCCCGCGTCTGGTCCAACCCCTCGGCGATGAAATCAGCCGGGAACAGTGCATCGAAACCTTGGGCGTTTTCGAACGGGTAGTGCAGTTGGGCGTAGGGCATGGAGCCGGATTCGAACCAGCAATCGAGGACCTCGGAGGTGCGGTGGTAGACCTTACCAGCGGGATCGAACGTCTTTCCGTCCTTGGTCTTCAGCTCGATGGCATCAATGAAATGGGTATGGAGGTCGGTGATGCCTGCGGGATCGCGCCCCGAGAGGCGCGCGAGCTCGGCGATGGAGCCCACGCAGATCATCTCCCCGTCGTCGGATTTCCAGACGGGAATGGCGGTTCCCCAGAAGCGGTTGCGCGAAAGATTCCAATCGCGCGCTCCATCGAGCCATTTGCCGAAACGGCCGTCCTTGATGTGGGATGGCACCCAGGTGATCTCCTGGTTGGAGTCGATCATCCACTGCTTGAGGGTCTTTGTGACCCCCTCGGCGTTGGTCACCGGCTTATCTAGCCCCATGAACCAGGTCCGCATGGCGCGGTACAGAAGTGGAGCCCCAGTGCGGTAGCAGTGCGGGTAGCTGTGTACGAAGGTCTCGTGCTTGAATACGAGTCCGCGCTCCTTGAGGTCTTGGATGATGGCCTTGTCTGCCTCCTTTGCCTCCTGGCCCTTCCATGCGGGGACCAGGTCGGTGAAGCGGCCGTCGGCGTCCAGCGGATCCCAAAGCCCTAGGCCTTCAAAAGCTCCCAGTTGGAAGTCCTCTTCGCCAAACGAGGGGGCAATGTGGACTGCGCCAGCTCCGTCCTCAGTAGAAACAAAGTCCGCCAGAAGCAGGGTGTACTGTTTCTCGGAAAGGATGGGGGTGTGGGAGAAAAGCGGCTTGTACCTCAGACCGGCGAGCTCGGATCCGAGCTTGGTCTCCAGGACCTCGATCTTCTTTTCGTCGAAGTAGCTGGTCAGGCGAGGTTGGGCAATCCAGTACACCGAGCCTTCAAAGCGCACCTTCACGTACGCGATCTCGGCACCCAGCGCCACGGCCAAGTTGGAGGGCAGCGTCCAAGGGGTTGTGGTCCACACCAGGAGAGCCGCATGGTCGGGGTCGTTTTCCAGGAAGAACTTCAGCGTTAAGGACGGATCCTGTCGGTCCTTGTAACCCTGGTTCACCTCGAAGTTGGAGAGCGGCGTCGCGAGCTTTGGCGAGTAGGGGACCACCCGGTAGCCCTCGTAGATCAAGCCCTTCTTGAAGCACTCGCTGAAGACCCACCAGACCGATTCCATGAAGGTGGGGTCCATGGTGCGGTAACCGCCCTCGAAATCGACCCAGCGCCCCATGCGCAGGACGGTCTTTTCCCATTCACCGGTGTAGCGCAAGACGATGGATCGGCACGCCTCGTTGAACTTGTCGACGCCGAAGGCTTTGATCTCGGCCAAACCGGCAAGTTTGAGGTTGTTCTGGATTTCTGTTTCTACAGGCACGCCATGGACGTCCCAGCCAAACTTACGGTCCACTTTGAAGCCGCGCATGCTCCAGTAACGGGGCACGATGTCCTTGAGGGTGCCCGCCAACAAGTGGCCATAGTGGGGAAGCCCGGTGGCGAAGGGGGGGCCGTCGTAGAAATGAAAGGGCTTGGCGCCTTCACGCAATTCTTCCTGGCGCTCAAAGGCTTTGGTGTCTTGCCAGAATTTTAGGATCCGGCGTTCGATTTCCGGAAAGGAGGCGTTCTTCTCAGGTTCGCGAAAGAGGAGCATAGGGTGGGAAAGGTAGGACTTGGAGGGGAAGGATCCATCCCCGAGCGAATTTGGATTTGCTCGGGGGTGGATCCTTCTCGGTCTGGTTCCTACCCAAAGATGCAGCTAGGTTATTTCGAGACCTTCAGAACCGTATTTTGCTGGGCTCCGCGGACTTGAACCAGGTAGATTCCTGAAGGAGCGCGATCGATTCCCAAGGAAACCGACTGGCTTTGGCCAGCAATGACGTTCACGATGGACTGACTCACCCGTCTTCCGTCCAGCCCGACCACCGAGAGTTGGAGAGGTTCTGTGGTATTGGAGAGAATTTCGCAGAACCCCTTTGGTTGGAGGGAAACCCGCAAGGAACTTTGGACCAAGGTGTGTCCGGCGATGCTGCTGGCAACGGGGGGCCAGGGCGGGGCATCGAGGTCGGCATGGGTCAATGTCTCGAAAAAGATGTTCCAGTCCATTCCTCCTTTGGGCCGGAGCTCTTGGGTGATGGCCTTCAACGTGTTTGGCAGGGAAACGCCTTTGCGGTTGTGGTAATGGTTGTAGGCCACTTCAAAGGTGTTGAAGCGGTCAGCCTTGGTGGCGTTGTCGCTGCAGACGTTTTGCATGTTGCCCGACGAGATCTGGAGGCCCATCAGCTCTAGCGCTGCCACAAAGCGAGCCTGGTTTGGCGTGTAGACGTCGACTCCCTGGTTCCAGGCGGCTTCGGCCATGTGAAAGACCGAGGCCATGGAGAATTGGGCATGGTGGGTGCCATCCCGACAGGTTTCCTGGGTCAGGCCGTCCACCCACTTGGTGGGTTTGAACCAAAAGGTGGGAATGTCGCCGTTGTCGCCGGGAATCGTGGGTACACCGCCGTCCGAAGCCATGTAGAAATAGGCTGGATTGCGCTTTTTCAGCCGAGAAAGCCCAATGTTGAAGAACGCTTCATCTTCCATGAAGACCGCGATGTTCATCATGGCGTCCATTTGGGTCAGGTCAACATTCCCGTTCCAACTGCTGGCGGGGTTCAACTGGGGATACAAAGCTTTCTTGAACATGGCTTTGACGGCCGCGATGTCCTTGGGGTCCCATGATTTGTAACCCAACAGAATGTCGGCGGCGGGACCAAACAGCGCCCCGATCCAGCCACCCAACAGCCGGTTTTGCTGGATGGCTTTGGGGTCGGTGGCGGTGATCGAGGTCAGTCCCTGCCAAGCGTTGAGGATCGCAATGCCCTTTTTGGCATAGGTTTCGTCGTCGGTGAAGTACCAAGCCAAGGCGTCGGCATAAGCGGCTTGGGCATCTGTCTTTGCCGAGTTGGCGGCTCCGTCATCGTTGGCATTGATCGTTGTGGCCGGATTGGGATTGCGATTGCAATACCCTTTCATCTTGGCAAACTCGCCGCTCCAGGGCTGCTCCCCCAATTTGATCTTCTTCTTCACAAAGTCCAAGTCGGCTTTCGAATCAAGTCCGCCTGGATGGAAAAACGTCATGGCTGCGTTCGCCGAACTCGCGATGGCCAAAAGGGAGGCGAAAAGGATGGGTAAGGGTCTCATGGTGGATCTCCAGATTCTAGTCGGCGACGGACGTGTTTCGGTTCTTTTCTGTGGGATGGCTGGACTGGTGCCACCGATCTCGGGGGATGAATTCGTTCCCACCAGGGCCAAAAAAGTCCGATCCTTCGAGTGTCCTACCCGTA
>CAIKAA010000145.1 GCA_903825275.1 uncultured Fibrobacterota bacterium
TAGGGGCGATTCATGAATCGCCCCTACGGAATTCATGGCCATTTTCGCGGAGGTCTGCGCCCGTGCGGGTGACGGCCCCTGGCGCGGCCTTGTCGGGGCGATTCGGTTGTGTTAAGCGGTAGTCGAACCATGCCCCCCCTGCCAAGGTCAATGCCAATCCTTGTATTTTGCAAACTGCACTTATAGATTTACAAGGATGAAGAGAGAGTTAAGGTCGATTTTGGGCAACGATCTGACCGAGGTCCCCGCATTGGCTTTGCTCGGACCGAGGCAATGCGGCAAAACCACGTTGGCTCGCGCCTTGGTGGCTGAAATTCCTGGCAGCGTCTACTTGGACTTGGAGCGTCCTTCCGACCTGCGCAAGCTCTCCGATCCCGAACTGTACCTGGGACCGCTTTCCGATCGGCTGGTGGTGCTCGATGAAATCCAGCGCGCTCCAAACCTATTTCCCGTGCTGCGATCGCTGGTGGACGAACATCGTCGGCCCGGAAGATTCCTGTTGTTGGGGTCGGCCTCGCGGGATTTGTTGCGTCAATCCTCCGAAAGTTTGGCCGGTCGAATTCGGTATCGGGAATTGACTCCTTTCACGCTCCCCGAAGTGTCGCAAGAACAAGTCCCCATGGAAACCCATTGGTTGAGAGGTGGATTTCCGGAAAGTCTGTTGGCCCCAAACGACGCCACCAGCATGCGTTGGAGACAAGATTTTCTGCGAACCTTCCTAGAGCGCGATGTGCCGTCGTTTGGCGTGGAGGTCAGGCTGCCCTTGTTCGAGCGCTTCGTGAAAATGCTGGCACACTTGCACGGACAAATTTTGAACTGGAGCCGATTGGCCGAGTCGGCGGCCATCAGTGTGCCAACAGCCAAGCATTATGTTGAACTGCTTGAGAAGTCGTTCTTGGTGAGGCTTTTGCCTCCCTACGAGGTGAATCTGGGAAAACGACTGGTGAAGTCTCCCAAAATCTTCTGGAGAGACGCCGGACTCGTGCACGCCTTGTTGGAAATCGAACGCTTCGACGACCTGCTGGGGCATCCGGTGGTGGGGGCATCTTGGGAAGGGTATGCCATGGAAGAAATTCTTCGCGCCGTACCACGAGCCCAACCGGTGTTTTATCGAACCCAATCGGGCACCGAGCTCGATCTGGTCTTGACCCAGGGATCTAGACGAATGGTGGTGGAGTTCAAGCGCTCCAGCGCCCCCGACCCGACCCGTGGTTTCTGGCAAGGCCTTGCCGATTTGGCATCCCCCGACGCCCGAATCCTCGCCCCCGTGTCCGAGGGCTGGCCTTTGGGCAAAGGTGCCCAGGTGATTTCGCTGCCGAATCTGCTGGCGGAAATGGTGGGTTGGAATTCCTTGTAGAGCGTTCGGGCGTCGAGGTGAGGGCAGGAGGTCTTTGAATTACCCCTAGCGTGGGGGGGGAAGGCACCGGTTTCATTCCCCACCACTTGATGGGAATAAAAATCTTTGCGACTATGTTGCAGACATGAAGACCAAGGCGATTGTTTGCGAACCGGGAAAAAGGGTGCGGTTGGATCGAATTCCCACCGATGGGGAAGATGGATCGGATTCCAAGCAAGACGCCACCGCGCGCACCGAATTGTTGCGACCGAGATTGCGCCATCTTCAGGAGCGGTTTTACGCCGAAGGCCAGCGCGGCATGATCGTGGTGTTCCAGGCCATGGACACGGGTGGCAAAGACGGTGCCGTGCGCAACCTGTTCACGGGGGTCGACCCAGCGGGGATGGAAGTCACCGGATTCAAAGGGCCCACCTCAACGGACTTGGCGCACGACTACCTGTGGCGCATCCACCGTGCCGTGCCACCGCGCGGCAAGATTGGGGTTTGGAACCGCAGCCATTACGAAGACATCTTGGCCGTGCGGGTACGCAAACTGGTTCCCGACGAGGTTTGGAAGCGCCGCTTTGCCCAGATCAACGACTTTGAGCGGATGTTGACGGAAGAAGGCATGGTGGTCGTCAAGTATTTCCTCCACATCTCCCACGACACCCAAAAGAAGCGTTTGGAAGAGCGGTTGGCGGATCCGACCAAACACTGGAAATTCGATCCCGCAGATTTAGAAGACCGCATGCTTTGGGACGAATACCAACACGCCTACGAAGACGTGTTGGAAAAATGCTCCACAGCCCATGCGCCGTGGAAAATCATTCCCGCCGACCGGAAATGGGCGCGAAACCTAGCCTTGATGGAAGACATGGTGGAAATTTTGGAAGACCTAGACCCCAGGCCGCCCCTGGCCAAGTTCGATCTTTCAAAAATCAAGATCCAATAGGATCGCGCAGATCCCAAAACTCTGAATCCAAGGAATTCGTCTGTGCCAGAGACTTTCTCCGAATCCCAATTGATCGAGACCGCCACGCGGTTGAACCCTGATTTCGAGGCCTTGCCGGACCAAGAACGCCAAGCCACTCTGGCCCAAATCCAATCGACCATCGAGGCCTTGGAAGCCGACGGCTGGCAGATCCGCCGTGGCACCGATCAATTGGCTCTCGACACCGGCAAATGGTTGATGGAACGGATTCAGAAGGACATTCTCGGATTCACCCCCAAAGCGGTCATCGTGCTGTCCCTGCATGTGGCCATCGTTTCGGCGGCCATGCTCCAAGGCGACCGGATCGTCCAGCTTGCCTCCCCATCCCTTCGCCCATTGGTTGGGGTTTTGATGATCAGCCTGTTCCTTGCCGGGATCGCGGCCCTTTGGATGGCCATCCGCTCCATCACGCCGAAATCGGCCAAGTCCACCAAAAATCGATCCCTCTTGTTCTACGGAACGATTGCCAAGATGGATAAGTCAGAATATGTCGAGCGGTTTCTGAATGGGCCCCGCCAAGATTTGATCTGCGACCTTCTCGAAGATATCCACGCCCTTTCCGAACTCGCCGCCTGGAAGCACGGCATCTTCGCTCGGGCCTTTCAGATCGTCTTGATCATCGAGATACCCTTGATGGGCATCATCGCCCTCTTGGTGGCGACCAGATAGGACGCGAATCCATTCGACGGACAGGTGCCCGAAAGCTGGACAACGGTTTATCTTTTTCGTCCGCTCATGCAACTCGTCCTTCTCGTCGCGCTATCCCTTTTTGGCCAACCGACCCTTCGCACGGACTCCGTCGTCGGCTCGAATCCTTTGGGGCGAACTTGGGATTGGTTCGCGAAGGATTTTGAAGTTCTGATGGCAACCAGCGGAAGGGTCGACTTCGCCTCGGACCTTTTTGGCACCCCTCGATTCACGAACCTGCCTCCCGGGTACCGCTCCGACTTCCATGTCTGGGTGGATTTTTTCCGGTGGAAGGGGTTTGTCTCGAATTGGCTGATCGGGAACACCACGGTCATCTCGCGCAACGATTCCTCGACCTTCCAGCTCTCCCACATCCGTTACGTCCTCACTCCCGGCTATCGCTACGAATTCGAGGACTGGCAGGTTTCGGGGCAGCTGCTCCACGAGTGCGTCCACACCCTTTCCCGGCCCGAAGCCAAGGGAGCCGTCTGGTGGAATTCTTTCCAGATCGGCGCCGGGACCAAGGATGCCTACCACGACCATTTCGTCGAGGACTACCGGAGAACCAGGAGCTTTCCCTCGCTTCGGTTGGACGGGCATGTTGACATCGGACAATTTTTGTACGGACCGCAATCGGTTTGGATCGGACAAAACCAGGACTTCCGGCAGGAATTGTTCGGACTGGGGCGCTTGCGCTTGGGAACCGTCGGGCCATTCGGATTCTTCCAGGATCTGGAACCCCACTTCTGGCGATCCAGCACCGGCCGCATCGACCAAAAATGGACGGCGTCGAGCCACATGTATCTCTTGGGGCGCCACAACGTGGCGGGTGGCTATTTCCGGTGGGTCGCCTTGGACAACAATCCCCATGACAACGAGGATGGACTGGGCCAATTGGGATTTGAAATCGTGTTTTGAGAATGCCGAAGTGGGTCACCCTCCAAGGAAATCGTCGGACTCAAAACCAACGGGTATTGCTTCCGCGACGGAGGCCTGCACACAAACGGAACTTCCGACATCATCGCCCTTTCCATTCACCTTGTCCTCGTTCGGGCGGTCACTCGCTGGCTCCAACTCCGATCCCCAAGCTTGCCACCACGCCCAATCCCAAACCACGAGGTCCTCCAAACGTTCCCCAGAACCCCAAGGGCACCGGCCAAGAGGTCCACGGAGTGGGGTAGATTTCGATGGAGAATCGCTGGACCGATTGACCGTTGTAGAAGGCCGAGGCCCACAAGGAATTGTTGTGGTCCCAAAACACCCCGAGTTTGGGAGCGAGTTCAACGGAATTGCGGGTGGAATCGAGTTGGACGACCCGACGGGCGTAGGCTCCGGCTCCCAGAGAGATGGAATGGCCAGACAAAATCTGTCGGCTAAACCCCGCGATGTTGCCCAGGCCCATGTGGTAGAAAAGGCTCCAGTCGCCCTTGCCCGGCAGCGGCGCCTTGATCGCGAAATATTGCCCCGCGTTGAGCACCTTCCCGTTGCGTGGGTCCAGGGAAGGTTGCAACGGCCAGTTCATCATCTGGACACGGTGGCTGAAGAAATCCCGAACGATGTCGGACTGAAAAAGCAGGACGCCGCCCAAATCGAAGAACAGCAAATCGGCGACCGGATCCGTCGAGTAATCGGACGAGGAAGAGGAAATTTCGGAGGTTTCGTTCAAGATCCAGGAGGCAAGGGAAGTCGCAAACGCCATTCCCTTCGGCGAATCATATCCCTTCTCCCGATACCAAGTCTCGGCCTTGGAGTTCAAGTAACCTCCCCCGATCAGATGAAGCTGGTAGTTGGGGATCCATTGGGCTTTGTCAGGATGGAAGGAGGTTGGAACGATTTCGGTGGTGAAAAATTTCCCCGATCCTTGCCTCACCACATCTGCCACCGGATGACTCATGGTTCGCCCCAGACGGAGAAGGGCGTCGGGGGAGTTGAGCGAAGAAAGTTGGTTGTCCATGTTTTGGAGTTGGGTGATGTCCCAGCCTTCGTTCAAGATCATGCTGATTGGATTGAACTGGGCGTCGGTGCCCCACATTGTGGCAGGTGGTCCGGGGATCGAGTCCGATTCGGAAGCCAAAGGCAACCCGAAAAGGGCGAGGAGCAACCCCCAAACGGGGGACGGGCGACGGATTCCTTTGGGTTGGAGGATGTGAAAAGTCCTTGGGCTGGAAAGAGTGAAACCGGAGAAGATGATGACAAAAAATGCGCTTTGAAGCAAGGTTTTCAACGCCGAGAGTGGGGAGGGGGGCCACCGGACCGGGAAGGGAGAGGATCGACCAGGAATATAAACCACCCCTCGACAAGCCCTTCGACGGGCTCAGGGGAGCCTCGGGGGCCACCCTTGGCACCAAAGGTGCCCTGCCGGTTTCGCAGTGCCATAGCAGTAGACAAGCTCGGGACAGACCCCGAGCATTTACCCGAGCTGCGGGTATCCAGTGAACCATCATGGGCTCGGGTTAAAACCCTCGCAGGATCCCTAAAACAAAACTGCAGAATTCGTTTGCTCAAGTACCCTGCGAGGGTTTTAACCCGAGCAGCAATCAGGGCTCCCGAGCAAAACCGAGCCAATATTTCCCAGAGATCATGCGACCGCTACGTGTTCACAAAGCAGACGGAGCAACCGCAGGGTGCAAGGGATTGGTTCGCGCAGCGGTCGAATCTCAGGGGAGCCTCAGGCGATGCCCTGACCCTGTCGAAGGGACAGGCTTGGCACCAGAGGTGCCCCGCCAAGAATTGGAACGCGCAGCGGTCGGGGAATCAGACCCGAGGAGATTGAATGGGGTTTTGATTCTTCCGTTTGTTACCATCGTAGGGAACCGTAACCCGAAAGGATGAACTGTGCTTGCTTCCTCCAATGCCGCTGGGGCGCCAACGGACCCGCTAACCCGTCCTGCTGAATGGGCCACGCCCATCACCCTCCAAGGGGTGGGCAATTTGCACCAGGTGAACGAATCCTTGTTCCGCAGTCAACAACCCACTCGGGAGGGATTTCGCAACCTTTCCCAGGAACTGGGGATCCGAACGGTCATCAACCTTCGCTCCTTCCACAGCGACCGACGGAAGATCCAGAACACCCCGCTTCAGCTGATCGAGGTGGAGGTGAATACCTGGAACATTCGGGATGAAGACATCATCGAGGTGTTGCTCGTTCTACGTTGGAGCAACCAAGGCCCCTTCTTGGTGCATTGTCTGCACGGTGCCGATCGAACCGGCACCGTCAATGCGCTCTACCGGGTGATTGTCCAGGGCTGGTCGCGGGAGCAGGCATTGAAAGAAATGATCGACGGCGGATACGGTTTCCACTCAATTTGGAAAAACATCCTGGATTATTTGGAGAACGTCGACATTGCAAAAATCGAGAATACCGTCGAAACACCGTGACTCAGGTCCAAGAATTTTTGCGATCATCGTTGAATATCTATTTGTACTTTTCGGCCCA
>CAIKAA010000146.1 GCA_903825275.1 uncultured Fibrobacterota bacterium
ACATGGTGCGGCTCCCCGTGAGATTCAAAAATTGCTTGGGGCGTTCCTCGCGGCTCATGGGCCAGAAGCGGGTGCCGGATCCACCGGCCATGATGGCAACTACAAGATTCGAAGCGACGTCCATTTCTTGACTTTCCTCGGTTTCAGGCGTTCAGGGGAGTCCCAGTGCTCAATGTAGCCACGCGCCAGGCCAGAAGCTCCCCCGCTCGATAGGGTACCACCCCGTGGGCAAGATCGGGGACCTTCCAAGCATCCCGGACCAAGGTGACCGTCTCTTCGTTTAAGGCAAGCCCGTAAAATTCGGCGCCGAATTGGCTGCAGAACCCCTCAAGTCGTTCGAGCTTTCCGGCGCGCTCAAAGACTTCTGCCAATCCCTCCAAGGCCACCGGCATGGAATACACCCCGGCACAGCCAGCGGCGCATTCCTTCTTTCCCTTCAGGTGAGGGGCGCTGTCGGATCCGAAGAAGAATTTGGGATTCCCCGAAAAGGCCGCTTGGCGCAAGGCCTCGCGGTCAGAGGGGCGTTTGGCGATGGGCTTGCAGAACAAGTGAGGCTTGAGCATTCCCCCGATCACGTCGTCCAAGGTGATTTCGAGGTGATGCAGGGTGATGGTCGCAGCGGCATTGGCCCCGAGATGTTCCACGCATTCAACCGCCGAGGCGGTGGAAACATGCTCCAACACAAAGCGGACGTTGGGAAACTTGGTGACGGTCTGGGAAAACTCGTCCAAAAACCGCTCCTCGCGATCCAAGCTAAAGACCCCGGGTTTTTCGCCATGGCAGCAAACCACTAGGCCCAGTTCTTCCAAAACCGGCATCAAAGGCCAGATCTGGCGCAGATCGGTGATCCCGTCTTCGGAATTGGTCGTGACCCCTTCTGGGTAGACCTTGCCCGCAACGGCCCCGGCCGTTTTCAAGGAAGCCAACTGGGCCGGCGTGTGGCGCGGCAGCAGCTTGAAGGCCATCAACGCCTCCAATGCCGGCGCCTGCTCGCGGATCGCCTGGCGATAACGGGAAACATCCGGACCCTCCAAAATCGGGGGAACCAGGTTGGGCATCACCAGCACCCTTGCGAACACTCGAGCCGCCTCGCGCGCGTACTCACCCAGATCCGCATCCTGACGCAGATGGACGTGGAAATCATCCGGCCTGCGAAGGACAATATTTGTCGTCGAATTCATCAGAATCTCCAGCCGGCGCCAAAGTAAAGGCCGACGTCGAAGTACGCGATCGAGGAGGGAACTCGCAAACTGACCTGAACTCCACCCTCGGCCAAAAGCCCCGTTTCCAAGGGTTCGGCCCACCGCATGCCAGCGCGCGTCTCGCCGCCTACGTAAACCCAATACTTCTTGCCGCTTTGGGTCCTGGTGCCATCGGACGCAACCTCGACTTCGCGGAACCGTTCGGTTCCCAAAATTCCTCCCAACGAGGTTGTCGCGGCGAAATTGCTGCGGCCATCATCCAAGCGTTTCCACCAAGCCATTCCGCCTTGGAGCTCGCCCGACCAAACCTCGGTGAAATCATCGGAAGTCCATGGTGCCCGAACCAACATGCCCGCCCAATATCCATGGGTCCAGTCAAGCTGGGGCTCCAGGTTTTGGCAAATTCTCACCCCCATGGTCATGGTGTTCCATCCCGGGGTCGCATAGAGGACGACGGAATGCTTGAGCCGCGTTCCGATGGAGTCCTTTGCCGCCCCCTTGCGAGGATCGGCCCAAGGGTCAAACTGGGGAGCGGGGGGCATCGCCGCTTGGGGAACAGGCTTCATGTCGGGTCGAACCAGGGCGATCGCGTCCTTCACGGCTTTGGCCAACATCACGGCTTGGTCTTTGGCCGTGACCACTCCCTGGCGCTCGCTGCGCGCTTCGGGAGACAATAAAACGCCCGGATTGGAACTGTCCAACGAAACCAATCGAAGTTTCGCGACGGCGAAGTAGGGATCGGGGCCATCTTGGGGTTTTGACCAAGACTCCAGGGAGAGAATTTCCAAGCGGGTCGGAAGGGCCAAGCTCGAAGGACGAATCCATTTTCGGCACAGGTTCTCGACCTCTTGTCGCACCGAAAGCACCGTTCGCAACGGGGCCCTGGCTTCGAAGACGCCCACCGAAGTCACCCCGATTCCTTGGGAGTCGAGGCTGGCCATTTGGCGCAGATCCCGGACTTCGGTGATGCGGATGGAGATCGAAAGCGGATCGGCATCCTCGGGATCGTCGAGGGAAACGACCACAGGATCGGCATGAAACAGAAGGGCGAGGCAAAGGACGAACATGAACGAACCTCTATGGATGTTGAATCGTTCTCAGTATGATAGAATCGTTCCATGAGGGAGACCGCCGAAAGGCACGTCGAATTACGATCCAGTTGGACCAGCCAGGAGACGATCGATCACCTGGAAGGGGAGGCTGAGCGCATGTACAACCTCGGGTGGAGGTACACGGGCTCCCACGTCGACGCCTTGCTGGAAAACGTGGTCATCTGCTTTGAACGCGAACTGAAAACAGGCTGATGGGTGTTTCACCGAGCTGATCCCCCCAACCTCAGGACTTCGGTGCATACTCCATGGGGTCGGTTGGGGCTTTTTTCAAATCGGCTGGGTCCCCTTTCGGGACAACCGGCTTCCCGTCGGTCAATATTCCCAGTTTCTGATTGATGCTTTGCAGCCACGACAGCTGGAGTTGCTCGGTAACCCCTACGGGGCTTCGACTTGCTTGAATGGCCAATTTCTGATCGATGCTCTTCAAGGTTTCCAGAATTTCGTTGACTCGCCAGTACCACAGGACCACGGCTCGAAAAAGGAAGAACGCCCCGACACAGAACGCGACGGTAACCAAGAACATGACGAAAACTTCCACGGATTTTCCTTTTGCGCAAGACGAGACAGGGAACGATGAATCCCGAAGGTAGCACTTGAGCGATCTCATCTGAGGCTGCTCCGTAGCCCCGAACGGGCACGAACCGAAATCACGTTTGTTCCTCGCGCCTACTGGCCCCAGACGATTCTCAGAACTCGCCCGCCTCTTGTGCGTTTCGGGCGGCTTCAAAGGCAACGGCCCGGCTCAAAACCCAACGAAAAAGGCCGGGACCCCCTTTTTCTGGGTTTCCCGGCCTTTTTCGCCGGCTCCGGAATCTCCTCTTTTTTCTTCGCGACGTCAGACGATTTCGGGGTTGGAGGGGCAGGGCTTTCTGCCTGCTGGGGGGCGAACACCAGACTGATCCGCTCTTTCGGCAATTCGAGGATG
>CAIKAA010000147.1 GCA_903825275.1 uncultured Fibrobacterota bacterium
AAATCAGTTCGTATAGCAAAATGCCCAGGGAGCAGACGTCGGTGGTGCGATCGATTTCGCCGCCCAGGGCCTGTTCAGGGCTCATGAAGGCGGGCGACCCGATCATTTCGCCTTCGTTGGTCAGCCCGGCGCCGTTGGCCATCGAAATGTCTTTGGACAGGCCAAAATCGATGACGACGGGATGATCGTTGCGCATGAGCACGTTGGACGGTTTGAGATCCCGGTGCATCACACCGTGTTCGTGGGTGTATCCAATCGCCTCGGCGATTTCCACCGCGATCAGAACCGATTGCTCCAACGCCGGAGTTTCGTCGCGCTGGTACTCTTGCAGATTCTGTCCGTGAATCATCTCCATCGAGATGTACCAGGCGCCGCGATCTTGGCCAATATCGTGGACCTGCACGATGTTGGTGTGGGAAAGTCGAGCGACCGACCGCGCCTCGTGCAAAAAGCGCGACACGAACCGATCGTCGCGAGTGACCGAACCAGGCAGGACCTTGAGAGCCACGATCCGTTCCAATTCGACGTCTCGCGCCCGGTAGACCGTGGCCATCCCGCCACGACCGATTTCCCCCAAAATCTCGTAGCGGCCCAGCCTCTGGCCAGGTGAAAGTTCCAGCAGCCGGTGGAACGCGGGTTTCAACCGCCCTTCGTGGGAATCCTGGTCGCTCAAACCATTGCCCCTAGGCGATTCAAAACGGTGGTTAGGTCAGGGGGGAGTTTCGCTTCAAAGAACACGTTTTTGCCGTAAAGCTTGAGCCCTAAGCGGGAGGAATGCAAAAAGGGGCGTTTGAGGCCGGCAAATTTCTCGGTCCCATAGCGATCGTCGCCCACGACAGGGTGACCAATCGAAGCCATGTGGGCGCGGATCTGGTGCAATCGCCCCGAAAGGATTTGAATTTCCATCAGAGTTTGTTTGGGAAATTTGGTTTTGATTCTCCAACGAGTTTCGGATTCAAGACCCGCTTCTCCCTCGCGGACCACGATTGATTTTGCGCCGCGATCCTTGGAGTCCACACGGGTCAATTTCTCCTTGACCACCCCCGAAGAGCGGTGGGGAACCCCTTCGACCAGAGCGAGGTATTCTTTGGGAGTTTCTTTGGACTGGATCTGCTTTTGGACATTGAGCAGGGCTTTGCGGGTTTTGGCGATCACCATCACTCCGGAAGTCCCGCGATCCAAGCGGTGGGCCAAGGCGGGCTGGAAAACACTGGGAGAGGCCCCAAGTTCCTGCCAAACCCGTTCGATCAAGGTGGTGCCGGGCAATGTGCCGGTGCCGGGATGGACAGCCATTCCAGCGGGCTTGTCGAGCACCAAAAGGTCTTCGTCTTCAAAAATCACCTCGATGCGGCCGCGAAAGCCTCCCCCCGCAGCCCGCTCGGGCGGAGCCTGGCGCAATTCTTCGGATCCGACTTCGACCAAAATCTTGTCGTCGGCTTCTAGGCGCGCCTCTCCCTTGGCTTTTCGACCATTCAATCGCACCGCGCCCTTGCGCAGCAAACTGAAGATTCGAGAAAGCGGAACCTCGGGCAGAACACGTCGTAAATATCTGTCTAACCTCTGGCCGGCGTCTCCCTCGGGGACGGAAAATTCCGTCCTTGCTATTGCTAAATCAGTCACTCTCTCATCTTACCTGTCTATGCACTGGACCTGCAAGTCGATTTCAGGCTTTCGTCGCTCTTGGTATATTTTGGAGCGCAATTGGCGTCCATTCCTTCCTCCAATCGCGAAAACCCACTGGCAATTTGTAGTACATGGGTTTAGCATAGAAAAATGTCGAGGATTCTCATTGTCGATGACGAACCAGCAATCATCTCTACTCTGAGAGACATTCTTGTGCCCTTTGGACACGAGGTCTCTACGGCAGAAAATGGATTGGCTGGTCTGGAGAAAGCCAAAGCCGAACATTTTGATTTGATCATCTCGGACATTTCGATGCCGCTGATGAACGGCATCGAGTTTTTATCGCAGATTCCCCAAATTTCTCCTGGCACCCACAGAGTCCTTCTGACGGCCCACACGCTTGAGGAATACATCGACCAATTGGCCCAACACAATCTTTCGTGTGTGTTGACCAAATCCGTCCCGTTCCCCGTGGCTGAAGTGATCAGCACCGTCGACGCCTTGATCTCCCGCCAAATTTTTGGATTGGATCGAAATGTACCCAACATCCAATCGCGGGAATCCTTTGAGATTCGGACCCATGATGATCTGGTCACCGCCTGCGATCTGCTCTCGGAGTTTGCTCCCGAAAAACGACAGAACCACCTCAATACAGTCCTCAACGAGATCCTGACCAATGCCGTGTATTACGGCTCCCTGGACCTTCCAGGGGACCGCAAGGAGACTTGGAACCACGACTTTGTGATTCCCCACGAAAAAGCGGTCGTGATCGAATTTGCCGTGGGGCTTGATCGCCGTGCCATCTCCATCACCGATCGAGGCGGACGCCTGGAGCGTCACACTGTGTTGCATTGGCTGCACCGTCAGATGGTGCACGACAACAACGGATTGCCTTTGGGGATTTTTGACAACCATGGCCGAGGATTTTTCATTTCCCGCAGTTTTAGCGACCGCCTGTTGATTTCCATCGAACGAGGCAAACGCTGCGAAGTCACCCTGGTTCTGTTCGACACCATCGCCCCTGCCGGCGAAAAGCCATTGGTCATTCTCGAGATCTGAGCGAGAAAGTTCCTCTGGTTTGCCCTCAAAGGTCCTAGCGCATCATGGCCATTCGTTGGCGGGCGACATGGTCGAGGCCCAAGTTGGCTTGGTGCACGAAGAGTTTGAAGCCTTCGAAGGAATCAATGTCCAGCTCCCGTTTGCTGGGAAAGCGGTCGGCGTAAAAGATCCCGATGGTCTGGCCGGCGAAAATGACCGGTTCCGCGAAGAAGGTTGTGCGACTGATGGTTTCAAAGATGGAACCGAAGATCAGTCCATCGAATTCGGGATCATTGTAATCGGCAAGCCAGACGGATCGAGGTTTGTCCATGAGGCTTGAAAACAGATTCTGGGGCCGGGTCCCCAGTTCGAACTGGAAGCGTTCCGTGAATTTGATGCGCTCCTTCCCCAATACGAACTTTGCTTTCACCAGAGTGCGGCGCGGTGCGACCATCGCGAGCACTGTCCGGTCCATCCCCACACCACGGTGGATTCCTTCCAATACCATTTCCAACACCACGTTGATGTCCGGTTTGGTCATCATCATCGAGGTGATTTCGCGAAGGATCCGCAGCTGCAGCATCGGATCGGGCTGGGTCCACTCCTCTGGAGGCGCATCCCAAACCGATTCCGGAGAGCTTTCGCCCTTGCGGAACATGGGAATCATCTTGGCGGCCACCGAAGCGCCCATGGCCTTGGCGGTGGTCACGGCGGTTTCGGCAACCGATTGGAACAAAACGCCCACCTCGTTGACGTTCATGTTCAGGATCTTGGCGGCCTCCGTCGCCACTTTTTTCATCTCCGGGGTTGTCCAACCATTTTCGGATTCCCGCGCGATCTGATGCCCGATGTCGATGCAGCGCGCTTTGGGATCTTTTGTCGCCTTGCCTTTCAAGGCCTCGTCGACCAACGGGGTCAATTTCCATTCTTTGGCCAAGGCGGCCGTCAGGTGGATGAGTTTGAAACCCAGGACTCGCTTTTCGACTTCTGCAGGATCGGTGTCCTTGGCATCGCTCAGAGCCGCGTCCAGGACCTCTCCTTCGGCACCCGAAAAACACCAAAACGCCATCTGCCCGAGATTCATCAAGAGGGCCGCGATGAACACTTCCTCGCCGGCGGAATCCTTCATGGAATGGGCCAAGTTGCGGGCTTGGGAGGCGGCGTGGATGGATCGGGCCAATTCGCGCTGTACCCGTTGTTTCACCGGTCCTCGCAACAACGATTCGATCACCGCAATGGAAATGCAGATGGCTTGGACGGCATTGAATCCCAACACAACCACGGCGCGGCTGACCGTGTTGATGGGGGTGCCGCCTGGATTGTAGAAGACGGAATTGGCCAGCTTGAGGACCTTGGCCGTCATGGAGGGGTCTTGAAGGATCACCCGCCCCAAGGCAAGACTGGAATATTCCTCCTTGCCCAAAATCCGATTCACTTCCGCAACGGTTTGGGCGAAAATCGGCATTTCCTCTTCCGAAAGTCGCGAAACCCAACCGGCGATGGGTCCGGGAAGTTGGGGATTGTCGGTTGATTGGCTCAAAATAAAGACTCCTTCGCCTCGAGAGGGCGGCCACCAGCGATCCGCAAAGCCACCCGGGCCCGGGGGAGAAAGGATCGGAATTGGGTGATCACGACTTGGCAGTTGTCGCCGGTGGTCATGCTCAGCAATTTTGCGTCCTGCATTTCCTGCAGGATCGATTGGGTGTCTTCCGAAGAAATGCCCAAGACCTCGGGAATTCTCTCCATCACTTGTTTCAGCGGCACGACCACTGAATCAGAATCGTTGTTCACCGGTCGCAATTTTGCGAGCAGATCGAGGATATGGGCGGTCACGAGCCAGGAATCCAAGGTTGCGCTGGAGGCAATCTTGGTGTTGAGTTTCCGCACCCTGGCCACCAACCCGTCCACCAAGGTCTTCACCAAGGGAGGACAGGAATCCACCATCTCACGAAACCCCTCGCTGCGGATGCACCAAACGTCGCAAGGGGTGATCGCGCAAGCCGTCGCACTTCGGGGCCCTCCGTCAAAGGGGGCCATTTCCCCAAAGATCGCGCCTTCCCCGATGCAAGCCAGAATGACCTTGTGGCCATCCCGCACGATGCTGATCTCCACTTTTCCCGACCGAACCACGTAGGTATTGGTCCCCGGCAAGCCTTCGCGGAAGATGATCTGGGTCGGAAGGTACGATTTCAGCAGTGCGCTCAAACTTTCTCCTGGGAGATGGGTGTCCACAACGCTTGGACCATCTTATCGTTTTTCAGCCTATGAAGAAAGAGCCGATTCGATTTCTGTTCGTTTGTACCGGAAACATCTGCCGGTCACCCACCGCCCATGCCATTTTTCGCCAAAGGATCACGAGTCGCAACCTGACCGGGAAACTCGCTTGCGATTCGGCCGGAACCCAAGCGTATCATTTGGGAGAGGGAGCTGACCTTCGCAGCGTCGAGCATGGAACGCGTCGTGGCTACGACTTTTCCTTCCACCAAGCCCGCAAGGTGAAACGATCGGATTTTCACGAATTCGACTGGATCCTTGCCATGGATCGCAGCCATTTGGAGTTTCTCCAATCTCTTTCGGTGCCCAACCAGCGCGCCCAGGTGGAAATGTTTCTCTCGGTCCTGCCCAAAGCGAAACTCTTGGACATGCCCGACCCTTACTACGGCGGCGATCCCGGATTTGAACAGGTTCTGGATCTTTGCGAAGCCGCATGCGACCGCTGGATCGAAAAAGTTTTGGAAGCATCGCCCGAGGGACCAAAGATTTAAACCTGGGGATCCAACAGCCTAGCGGCCGCGATCGAGTAGTGGCTGTGGCAATAGTCGCAAGTCAATTCCAGCTCCTTCCCTTCTTGGTGGGCGGTTTCCAGGACCTCTTTTCCCAAAGCCGACAAGGCGACCATCGCACGCTCTTCGCTGCAGGGGCAAAAGGCCTTGGGCTCGAGGGTGGAAAGGGGGTCCCACGGCCCCATGGGCAATCCCATCCAAGGTGAGGCCGGCAGCCACGAAGGGCCTCGTCCCTTCCAAAGGTTCAGGAATTGGCTCAATGATTCGGGTTTGGTGTCGGGGAATCCCCGCAACCAGGCTCCTTTGGCCACGGCGGGCAGGCCTTCGCGGTCGAGTTCCACCTGTAGGTCCAGGTGGGAATGCTGCTGGTCGGATTGGAGAACGTAGGCCTCCAGGGAGGGGCCGACATCGGTCTCCAGCGCCTCGACGACGCTTTGGTAGAGCAATCCCTTGGTGCCGAAACGCCGGCCTTGGATGCGGCTGGAGGGCGAAATGTGGTTGCGCGAAACGCCAAGCCCCCGCACCAATCCTTCCGGAGTGGCATCGATGTGGAAACTGGATTCCCCAATGTCCAATTGGAGCGACAGGGTTTCGAAATGCTTGAGGTCACAGGCCAACAGCAAGGTTCCGCACAAGGCTTTGGAAAAAACCCTTGCGGGCTCGCCCTCCACGTCGTGCAAAAGGCAAATCGTGCGTGCGGCGCGGGTGGCGTCCAAAGAGGCAATCCGGAGGGTGGCAGAGCGATCAAGCCAGCAAGTAAGAAGATCCATGGACGGAAAATTACCACGTGGTCGCGAAACCTGTTAGAATTGGTGGGAAGAGATGATCCAATCCAACCAATTCCAGAAATTGTCCCGCGTGTTCGTCACCGCCTCGGCGGGGGCCCAGGCGCGAAGCCATTACCACCAACGACGCCAAGCTCACCTCCACGCCGCTGAATTCCCCTGGGTATTCCACGGCCTGGACCGTGAACCGGGAGGAGAGCTTCCCTACCTAATGAGCGGGGTCCGGCTGTTCCAAGAGCCGTCGGTCCAATACTTGACCGGTCTGAACCAAACGAATGTCAGCCTGGTGCTCAATCCTTTTGGATCCAGCGGCGAACGCGAAACCTTGTTCTTGCCCTGGAAAGATTCAGCCAAGGAATTCTGGGATGGCGTCCGGCTGGGGCTGTTGGAGGAACACGGCCTCGCCGCGAAAGCCAACCTCCGGTTCTTGAGGGACTTGTTGGGGATTTCTGACATCCGCCCTTCCGAAGAGCTTCCCGCCTTTTTGCGTCAACTTGCCCAGAGGTCAAAAAAACTCGGCATTTTCTACCACCACTATCCCAATGGCAAGGTTTTGCGAGACGACCCCACGGCGGCCTTCGCACGCTCGGTGACCGCGCTTTTGCGCCCCACGTCTTGCCGCGTGGAATCCATCGCGACGCGCCACTACGAGCTGCGTCTGCCCTTGGACTCTTGGCAGCTTCGGGAGTGCAAACTGGCCCAGACCCACACCCGCGACGCCTTCTTGGAATTGCTTCCCCAACTCCCCAGTCTCAAGACGGAATTTGCCATCGCGGGGGTTTTGGAAGGGGCCATGCTGCGACGAACTCCCTGGGGACTGGCCTTTCCGACCATCTGCGCCAGTGGCGCCAACGCGGGCACCTTGCACTACCTGAAAAACGACGAACCAGTAGGGAAGGGATCGATGGTCTTGTTGGATTTCGGGGCCAGGTCGGCCACCATGCATGCCGATTTGTCGCGAACGGTTCCCTCCAACGGATCTTTCAATCCGTTGCAAAGATTGCTGTACGACATCGTTCTGGAGACCCAATGCTTTGCCGAAAAGCTTGTGCGCCCAGGTCTCACGATCCGGGAATTGAATCGACAGGTTTGGCAACAAATGGAAGATTTGCTGGAGGAACGCTTTGTCGCCAAGGGGGGGATTTTACACCGCCCCTATGTGGAAGGCAATCTTAAAACCATTCCGCCAAAGTCCAAAGGCCACCCCAAGCAGCCCCATGGTCTGTCCCACCTGATGGGCGAGCAGGAGCACGACGGCGATCCCTTTCGGATCTACCAGGACCAACCCCTTTCCGAAGGTTGGATGATCTCGAACGAGCCCGGACTCTACGGCAACTTCAAGATTCGCC
>CAIKAA010000148.1 GCA_903825275.1 uncultured Fibrobacterota bacterium
CATTTCCCGTCGCGAAGAAACCCAACGTCTCGAGGAGGCCGGAGTGGATGCGATCTTGATCGGCGAAGGCGTCGGCACCTCCACAGACCCCATCGCCAAGATCCGGGAATTGAAGGGCTTGGCCTGACGGATGTCCAGAGCGCTGGGGATCCTGCTGGCGCTAGGCTTGGGCATTTTGGTTCCACAGCTTTCCGTGTTCTCGGAAGGAATTCGCTGGATCCTTTGCGCCATGCTCTATCTCGGGTTTTTGTCGATGCCTCTTTCCGGATTGCGGCCGCGCCGTGCCCATCTGTGGATCCTGTTGGCCTGGCCCGGCTTCATGCTCTTGGGCTGGTTTGGATTGTTGCCGTTTGGAAGAACTGCCGCTCTGGCAGGTCTTTTGGTCGCGGCCACCCCCACGGCCACGGCGGCCCCGGTGATCACCGGGTTGTTGGGAGGCGACGTGGGATTCGTGTCCTTCGCCTTTTTGGCCTCGAACCTTTTGGCGGCGGCCTTTCTACCCCCTCTTTTGGCCTGCCTCTCGACCAGCGGACAAATTCCGTCCATGCTGCCGTTTGTCGTGTCGACGGGGGCATTGATCGGGATTCCCCTGGGGCTCGCGTGGGTGACCAGGCGTTGGGCGAAGGGGTTTACCGCGATGGCCCTGCGACTCAAGTCGTTTCGTTTCGGTCTTTGGCTGATCGCCCTGGTGCTTGCTGGCGCCAAGACCTCGCACTTCCTGCGCTCCACCTCGGGAATTCCATGGGGACAGATTTTGGCGATCGCCAGCGGATCCGCAGTCCTTTGCGCCGCTCAATTTCTGATCGGAAAACGATTGGGAGGAGCGCGCTTCGGAATGGAGGCCGGTCAGTCCATGGGTCAGAAGAACACCATGCTCACCCTTTGGCTTGGATTGTCGGTCTGTGGGCCGATTGCGGCTTTGGGGCCAGCCTTCTATGTGCTTTGGCACAACCTGTGGAACGGATTCCAGTTGGGCCGGTCTAACCGCCAGTAACAAAGGCCTTGGCACTCTCGACTTTCAACGGTATCTCCGCCAAAATGTTCCGGAGCCGGTCGTCGTGATGGAGCCCCATCAGTTCCCAGGCTTTGGGATCGGGAATTGGAAGCACAATGGGAATGGTGGGGGAAGCTCCCATGGACATGCACAAAATGTTCGCGCAGTGGATGGCCGAGGCCAGAGGCGTATTGGCGCCGGCGAATTCCGGACGAATCCGCCACCGCAAGGCATCCCGCAAGGAGTTGGGGAATTTCCATTTTTCGGCCAGCACCGCCACCAGCTCGTTGTCGCTAAAGCCAATCACCTTGTGTTCCACGTCGCTCAAAGGGATCTTGTGGGTGTTCGAGGCCGCAATGCATCCCAACAGCAATTTTGGCTCGGACATCCAGAGCAACAGCTTCCCGATGTCGTGGAGCAAGCCCCCCACAAACGCCTCTTCGGGATCAGCCACACCGGATCGTTCCGCAACCAATTTGGCCACACCGGCAACTGCAGTGGAATGGATCCACAATTGTTCGATCTGAAAACCATCCGAGGATTTGGCCCCTTTGAAGACTTCGATCACGCTGGTGGACAGAACCAAATTCTTGACGGCATTGAACCCCAGGATCACAATGCCCTGGTTGATGCTGTTGATCCTTCCGGAATACCCGTAAAACGGCGAGTTGACCAACTTGAGGACCTTGCTGGAAATCGCCTGATCCTGCAAGATCACCTGGGCCAGATCGTCCGAGGACGTTTTGGGATCTTCCATTCTGCGGGACAATTCCGTCAACACCGTGGGGAGCGTCGGAATGCTCTTCACATGCTGGGCGATGGCATCTGGACTCAGGGATTCAACCGGCATCGAGTCTCTCCATCAACAATCTCCGGAGCTGCTCGAGCTCCACAGTGGCCCCGGCGGAACCAAAATTCGAGAAAACTTGAGCTCGCTCCCCATCTACCCGGGCCAACATATCCTCTTCCTTTTCTTGGGAAGCCACAGAAACGGCCGGCACCCCGCGCTGCAACAGCTGCGAGATGGTGCCCTCGGTCAAGGTGGCCCCGGCCGGCAAAAGCACCAATCCTTTGGCGTCTCGAACTGGATCCTGGATCACCAATCCGGGTCGCAGCGACTTGGTGGAAAAGATCATACGCCCCAGTTTACCATTCCTTGCGCCACAAGTTTTGTAGTTTGTGAGACCTTATGATTCCGGAATCGGCTCTTTCGGACCACTGTCTCCGAGCAAGAAACCGGGACCATTGCGACCTCAGCAGCTGGGTATATCTTGGTTCCTGGGTCCGGAACTCCGATCTCGGGGTTCCTCGAAAATTCCTATCAGGAGGATTCCTTGAACATCCCTGAAGCTCTCACCTTCGACGACGTCTTGCTGGTTCCCAGTTACAGCGAAGTCCTCCCCGCCTACACCTCGATCGCGACGGAACTCTACGAGGGCTTTCCCCTGAACATCCCGCTGCTTTCGGCCCCCATGGACACCGTCACGACTTCGGATCTGGCCATCGCCTTGGCCTGTTTGGGGGGAATGGGGATCATCCACAAGAATTACATGCCCGCGGACCAAGCCATCGAGGTGGAGCGAGTGAAGCGCTGGCAATCGGGAATCGTGGACAATCCCGTCACCCTGTCTCCCGACGATCCGGTCGAAAAAGCCTTCCAGATCACGGCCGAGCGAAAGGTTTCGGGCTTCCCCATCTGCGACGAACGTGGTCGGTTGGTGGGCATGCTGACCAATCGCGACTTGCGGCTTTCCAATGCCCGCTCCGGCAAAGTTCGCGACCTGATGACCTCGGAAAACCTGATCACCGGCCCGTTGGGAATCAGTTTGGAGAAGGCCCGCGAATTGTTGCACAAAAACCGGATCGAAAAGCTTCCCCTGGTCGACAAGAGGGGGGTTCTCAAGGGTTTGATCACCTTCACCGACATCCACAAGCGGGTCGATTTCCCCCAATCCCTGTTGGATTCCAAAGGGCGCTTGCGGGTGGGGGCGGCGGTCGGCGTCGGACCCGACTCCGTCGAGCGCGCCACCCTGTTGGTGGAAGCCGGAGTGGATGTGATCACCGTGGACACCGCCCACGGTCATTCCAAGGGAGTGATCGACATGGTCAAAACGCTGAAAAAGCGCTGGCCTTCGGTGGGAGTGATCGCCGGGAATGTGGTGACGGCCGAGGCCGTGATCGCCTTGGGCAAAGCCGGAGCCGACGTGGTCAAGGTCGGGATCGGCCCCGGTTCCATTTGCACGACCCGGGTGGTGGCCGGTGTGGGGTATCCGCAACTTTCGGCCGTGCTGGAGTGCGCCCAGGCCGCCAAAACCGCAGGCGTCGGGATCATCGCCGACGGAGGCATCAAGTATTCAGGCGACGTTGCCAAAGCCTTGGCCGCCGGTGCCCAAGCCGTGATGGTGGGATCCCTATTTGCCGGTACCGATGAAAGTCCCGGCGAAGTGGTGCTGTTCGAGGGCCGCTCCTACAAATCCTACCGAGGAATGGGGTCCTTGGGAGCCATGCAGAAGGGCTCGAAGGACCGGTACTTCCAGGCCGACGTCACCGATTCCCGCAAATTTGTCCCCGAAGGGATCGAGGGTCAGGTCCCCTATCGCGGCCCGATCAAGGACACGGTCCACCAACTGGTGGGCGGCTTGCGCACTTCGCTCCACTACTGTGGCGCCACGACGATTCCCGATCTGCAGAAAAAGGCCAAATTCGTGCGCATCACCAATGCGGGTTTGCGCGAAAGTCATCCTCACGACGTCCAGATCACCAAGGAAGCGCCCAACTATCATCCCGGCAACTGAGTATCGGGCGTTGGTGGCAACGAATTCCGTGGTCTGGGTCCCTGAATGGATCCTGCCTCTGATCAACCATTCCGAGAAGGCGGAAAGAACGCTGTTCCTATCGGATCTGCATTGGGGGGCGGGCCCCTTTGCCGATCAGCGATTGAGGGAGATGATCTCCTTGCTCCAAAGTCTTCCCGGCAAAATCGATGATCTGGTTTTTGGAGGAGACACGTTTGAATTCTGGTGGGAGAAAGGTCGCACCATCCCCCATGGACATTGGGAATTCCTCCTTGCCGTTCGAAAGGCCAGCGATGCGGGCATTCGGGTGAGGTTTATTGCCGGCAACCACGATTTCGCCATCGGCCCCAAGCTCGCCGAAATTTGTCAAGCAAGGAGCTATCCCGACGGATTCTGCCTCAAGATTGGCGACAAAAACTGGCTATTCCTTCACGGGGACGCCATCGTGTTTTCGGAGCGATTCGATCGTCTGGTCCGCAAGGTGTTGCGGTCGAAAACGGCCCAATGGGCTTGGCATCTTTTGCATCCCGACCTGGGCCATCGATTGGCCTTTCTGGTTGGGCATGGCTCACGGCTCGTGGAGCCAGGACCATCCCCCTCCACCGCTCAAATGGAACCCACCATTCGCCGTTGGATCCAACATTTCCAGTTGGCCGGTGCCGTGCATGGCCACTCGCACCGTCCCTTGCTGACGAGCACTCCCGAGGGGGTTTATGTCAACAACGGGGACTGGGTGACTCGACGAACGGCCGTTTGGTTTGACTCGACAAAACCACCCAAACTTGTCGACTGTACTCAGGAAGGTTTTCCATGGCTCTCGAGCATTTGATCTTCCCCTCCGGCGACCTTGGCACCAACACGGCTCTTTTTTGGTGCAGCCGCACCCACGAAGGAGTTTTGGTCGATCCCGGTGGCGAACCCGACGAAATCTTCGACCTTTTGTTGTCGAACGGGGTGTCGCTTCGAACCATCGTGCTGACCCACGCCCA
>CAIKAA010000149.1 GCA_903825275.1 uncultured Fibrobacterota bacterium
CGGCCCGGTCAACCCAATGGGGCCTTGGGGACCGGTCGCACCGGTCGCGCCCAGATCGCCTTTCAAGCCTTGGGGACCCATCGGGCCCGTTTCGCCTGTGGCACCGATTGGGCCTTGGGGGCCAATCGCGCCCGTGGCGCCCATGTCCCCTTGCAAACCTTGGGCTCCGGTGGGTCCGACCACGGTGCTGTCCGAAACCGAAACGATCATTTCCAACTCGGGGGGAACCCCCGATTCCTTCGAGGCGATTCTGGCGTACATCCCGTCATCCGACACCAGCAACAGCCCTCGGGTCAACCGATTTTTGGAAGGCCCCAGGTCGATGGAAACCAATCGTTCATTGGTGCCAATCGCCAAGTTCACGCTTGCCAAAGGGGTGGTGTCGGTCACCATCAGGTCGCGCACCTGCACTCCGTTTTCGCCCGACAAAATGGGCGAGGACAGCGCCAACACCCGCAAGGTTCCCGACTGCAAGACCGTGTGGACGAACAAGTCCAATCGGACAGATTCTGTCTTTTTGGCGAAGGAATCGGGCGGAAATTCCAACCAGATGACCTGGCGGGGGTTGCCCCCGGAAATCACCAAGTCCTTGTCGGCTCCGGTGTAGGCGGTGGTGCTGGCCGAGCCGTCGCGCAAGACGCGCAGCGGGACGGGAAAGGAGGCGGCTTGCGCCACAAGCGGCAATCCAATGGACAGAACAAAAGCCGTGAGGAAGGTTGATTTGTTCACGATGAGGTTTTTCCTCGGGAAGGTTATGTGCATTTGGCTTTGGAATCAACGCGCCAGGGTGACGGCGGAAACGAGAGGTTGCCCGTCCCCTTTGGCGTGGACCAGATAGGCTCCGGAAGGAATGGACGAAGGGATGACAAATTCCGTCACGCCTTGGCCGGCCCAGTGGACGATCCTGCGGCCTTTGGAATCCATCAAGTCCACGTCCGAAAGGCGCATGCCTTGGGGAAACAACAAATGGCTGCCGACCAGACCGATTTCTTTGGATCGAGATCCTCGCATCGCATTTCTGGTGGAGGGAAGCTGGACCCAGTTGTACTGGATCAGGGTGGAGGCGATTCGATCTTGGTTGAAGGTCCGCTCGGAAGTGCGGTTTCCATAGGCATCGGCGAGATAGACGGTCGAATCGAGCATCACGCGAGCCGAACCGTCGGCTTCCAAATTGGTGACCGAGGCCAGTAAACTTCCCCGATAGGCCATCTCGGTGTAGGTGGTCGGATTCCATTGGACACCGCCCAGATTTTTGGACCACTGTTGGGTCCAACTCACTCGCCCTTGGGCCAGTTGGGTCTGAAGGATCAAGGCCGGTTCAAAACCTCCACCCGGCAGGGCTTGCCAGGTGGTGTCGGATTCTTGCTGGAGCAGGGGGTTTTGGGAAAATGTCTTTCGGGAAACCACCGTTCCCGTTCCCGAAAAATGGAGGGTTGTTGCCAGGTTGCCCACGTGATCAAAACTCATGCTGTCGCGGTAGCGAAGCCTGCCTCCCTCCCCGTAAATCGCTTCCTGGAATTCGCGCCCCAGCGAGTCGTAGGAGCGCACCAGGACCGAAAGGGTATCGGACTGGGAAAAGGCAATCTCGCGCCAGGGACGGTCGAGGAGATCGTACTCCCAAATCGTGTGCGAAACCTTGACCCCGGAAGAATCTCGGCTGTTGTAATCGCGTCGTTGCAACCGCCGACCAAGGGAATCGTAATCGTAGGGGCTGAAGAGAACGCTTTGCCCGATCAGGTTGAACCACGACTGGGAAACAAGCCGCCACGAATCTGCGGCGGCGTTGGAGAAAGTCATCAGAACCAGAGCCGTGGAACTCAGGCAGATCATTCTGGTACGATGGGATAGATTCAATCGATTCCCCAATTTCATTTTGGGTGGAAGGATCCCGGAGAGGGGGGGTAGAACCTTTAAAGGTAGAGAAAATTTCCCGAATTGGACCGAGGTGGATTCGCCCCCAGCGGGGCCAATGGCCGGATTCACAAAGGGCAGTTTATCGGAGGAAGAGAGTTGTGGCATGGGCGGTCAATTCATGGTGCAGCGAACCGAAAATGCATCCGCCTTGTCGTAGGGCGCGCGGTACGCAATGATGTCGAAGCCGACGAGATAATGGTACCAAGCGTTGGTCCCGTCATACTCCGTCGCAACCCACCAGTAGCCGGCGTCGTTGCTGGAATACGAGAAGGTGCCCGAGTAGAAGGAGCCGCCGGGTAGGCCGTGGAAGCCGTAGGTATCCGTGCCATTGTTGGTCAACCATCCACTCGTCGACTTGAGTTTGGCTCCTGCCGTCGTGTTGGTTGCATCCACAACATTCTGCATCGCGATCCATTCTGCATCCGAAGGAACATGCCAGCCTGTCGGGCAGATTCCCTTCACGCCGCTGGGGCTTTGTGAACTGGAGTTGGCACCGTTCATCATCTCGGACCAGGTATACAAGCGTCCATACTTGGCACAGTAATCGTCACTGTAGTTGTAACAGATTCCAGTGGGGCCCGACCCGGC
>CAIKAA010000150.1 GCA_903825275.1 uncultured Fibrobacterota bacterium
CCATTGAATTTTAGAATGGCATTTCAAGGACTCAGCTCCACCAATCGGATGGAAGATCTTGCCGCTCGTCCTGAGGAGGCACCGACTCGCCCCGCACCAAGCTTCGGGGAATCAGACCCGAGGAGATTGACTTCGATTGGACCCACTCTATGAGCGGAGTCCATGGTTCTACAAACCAAAATCCAGCCAGTCCCTGAGCAATGTGGAAGGGCCGGACCCACTCAACTCTGATCCCCCTTTAACCGATGGCGGCTTTTTGTGAACGAACTTCGGCATCTTTTCTCTCCCAACAAATCCCTCTCGAAGCGGACCCTGATCACGCTGGGATTGGTCCAGCTGGGCTTCGCCATCCTGTTTTGGACGTTCGGCACCTCCTCGGTGGTCCCCAAGCCTTTGGACATACTTCGGGCTCTGAAGGAACTGACCCAAAGCCAGGACTTCTTCACCGATTTGGCCACAAGCACTTGGTTGGCCTGCCAATCGGTGGCCATCACCTTCGTCGTGTCTTTGGTGATTGTGTACGCCTCGGTCCTGCCGTTTTTTCGACCCATTGCCCAAATGGTGTCCAAGGCGCGATTCCTAAGTCTGGTGGGACTCTCCTTCCTCTTCACCATGGCCATCTCGGGTGGCCACGACCTCAAGGTTTCCCTTTTGGTGTTCGGGATGACGGTCTTTTACGTCACTTCGCTTCTGGACATTGTGGACTCCATCCCGCGCCATGAATTCCACCACGCACGCACCCTGGGGCTGGGCGAATGGGGAGTGGTCCGCGAGGTGGTGGTTTTGGGCCGGATCGATCAAGCGTTTGAACTGTTGCGCCAAAATTTCGCCATCGCCTGGATGATGCTAACGATGGTCGAAGGCATCTCGCGCGCGGAAGGGGGGATCGGGGCTCTTTTGTTGAACCAGAACAAGCATCTGCGTCTGGACGCCGTGTTTGCCATCCAGCTCACCATCTTCTTGATCGGCATCGCCCTCGATGGACTTTTGGGGCTGGCCCGAAGGTTCTTCTTCCCCTATTCCGTCCTGACCAAGGTGGCTCGCTGATGTCCAAAAAGGCTTACGAAAAAAAGGACGTGATCTTGGAAATCGACCGGGTGAGCCTCACCCTGGGCGACAACCTGATCTTGCGGGACGTGTCGGTGCAAATCCAGGACATCGTGCGCCCTGGCACCACCCAAGGCCAAATCGTGGGCTTCTTGGGACCTTCGGGTGTGGGCAAGACCAAGCTCTTCGAAGTGATGGCTGGATTGTTGCCCCCAACGACAGGAACGGTCCGACTCGGTCTGCCCCTGGAGCCGGTCCAAGTGGGCAAGGTCGGCGTGGTCCAGCAAAACTATCCCCTCTTCAACCACCGCACCGTGCTCGGCAACCTATTGGTCGCCATGCAACGCAGCCCCCAGACCCCACCCAACCATCATCGAAGCAAGGCAATGGAGCTGTTGGAAAAGTTTGGATTGGCGGCCAAGGCCAACGCCTATCCCGCCCAGCTCTCGGGCGGACAGCGCCAGCGGGTGGCCATCGCCCAACAGCTGGCGTGCTCGGAACGATTTTTGTTGCTGGACGAGCCCTTTTCGGGGCTGGATCCCAACATGGTCGACGAGGTCTCCCGGATGCTGGTCGAGGTGGCCAATCTGGACGAGCTCAACACCATCGTGATCGTGTCCCACGACATTGCCTCGACCGCCGCCATTTCCGACACCCTTTGGGTGATGGGCCGCGACCGCGACGCCAAGGGCCACCTTGTGCCCGGCGCCTACATCAAGCACGTCTACGACCTGATCGAACGCGATTTGTGCTGGCACGAGAACCTGTTGGACAACGCCCAGTTCTTGGATTTGATCCGCGAGGTGCGAGGGCTGTTTCAGGGTCTGTGAGGGAGGCCGACTTTGGCGTTTGCTCGCACAGGTCGGCGCATTTCTAAACTCTGAAGGTCACTCCCCGATGGCGGTATCCAGGTATCCCCGGGAGCTGGGAACGCCGTCCTTGCGACGCAGGACAGGAATTGTCTCGGCCTCCAGGACATCCCCCGGTCCTGTTGGGGCGGCTAGCAGCAGCTTTTTTTGGTCGCCCAAAAGCAGGGAATCGCTCTGCTTTTCCCACTTGTCGAGGAGTTCCATTCCCTCGGTGGTGAAGACTCCCTGCTGGATGTCGACCGAATTCAAAAACCCCTGGGACATGTCCATGAAGTTTTCGATTTCACCCACCTTGGCACCGAGATCATCGGCCAAATACTGCATGGTCTGATCGAACAACGCCTTGTCGTCGGTGCCTCCATTCAGAATGCTCAGAGCACTCTTGAAGGCCGAATATCCCGCCCGAATCGCCTTGTATTCCGCCTCCTTGACCGAAATCTGGTCGCGGACATCTTCGACCAAAAGCTCCGAGACTTCCGACATCTTGAACAAGACCCGGTACAAGGCCTCCATCTTGGTCAATAAGCCTTGCAAGGTCAGGTTGCTGTTCTGCAAACGACCGGCCTTGCGGGTCTGCAACACCATGACGCCGGTGTTGCCTTTTTCCTTGGCCGCGCTGGCCGTCTTGAGCTGGTTTTTCATCACCTGCTCGTTTTCCTGGACCTTGAACTGCAGCTTCTTGATCTCGCCTTTCAGACGCGCCAGCTGGTCTTTCATCTTGGCAAGATTCGACTCGAGGGCTTCCAGATGGTTCTTGATGATCCCGATGGGATCGATGGTGATGAAGATTCCAGTGATGAAGCGCATCACGCTCTTGTACATGGCGCCAACCAAGGTGCGAAAGCGCTTGTCCAACAGGATGAAGACGATGGCGAACAAAATCGCTCCCAGAACCGTCGCGTAGATCGCGTTCTGAAGCAGGAGGATGATGGAGGGCAGAAAGATGAACAAGGCGTAGCTGCCACCTACGATCGAGGCGGCCAGAACCAAAAATCCGACCACGCCTTCCGGACGCTGCCAGAAGGACTTCATTTTCGCTTGGGCTTCGGGAGTGAAATTTTCGAGCAGGGACATTTGTCAGGCTCCTGTGAGGTAGGTCTTGATCAAGGTTTGGTTGTGGACGATTTCGTCATCGACCAGGGCGAGCGAGGCCAGGAATCGGGTTCGTGCCCGCTCCAAGGCGGCTTGGGATTTTTGGGCCTGGGTCTCTAAATTGCGCTGTTTTTGCTGGGCCGCGGTGATTTCGTCG
>CAIKAA010000151.1 GCA_903825275.1 uncultured Fibrobacterota bacterium
TGCAATCCCCCTTGGGCCCGGGTCTGGGGATGGGTAATCCCCAGAAAATCCCCCGGAGCCGATAGGCTCCGAAAACCATTAGGGCTCGTTGGGCAAAAAAACAATCCCCACCTTTCGGCCAGGAAAATCCAAGATTCTCGACCTAGTGCCGACTCCGCTTGCGCGCCTTCCGCTTGTGCCACGCCCGATGCCAAGGGCGTTCGTTCAACGCGTCTTTGTCATCCTCGGTGTAGCGCCCACGGGCGGCATCGAGATCCTTGGCGGAGGTCGCATCGATGGGCTTGCCCAGCTCCGAGGAATGGCGGGCCCACCAGTGGAGAAGGCTTGCGGCCGTCCAGGAGGCGTTCAAGACTTCGCGCCCGGCGTTGACGGTCATCACCGCGATCGCGATGCCCGAATCCGGCTCGCCTTCGATGCGGGCGTAACCGGCAAACCATTCGTAATGTCCGACAGGATCTGTCCCGTCCAAGGATCCAGTTTTCCCGCCGATTTCGAACCCTTCGCGGCTTTCCACAGGCCAAGCGGTGCGGAATCCGCCGCGCGCCGTGCCGCTGTCCACCGTCAGTCGAAACAGCTCGCCGAGGCCGGTGTAGGGGCGCTTTTCAGGAATTTCCGTTTCTTCGCAGGTGCTGTCGATGGTGGGGGGATCCCAAGCTGGTGGGCGCAGGGCACCGTCGTGGGCAAACTTGCGCACGATCATGGCCGCGTGGACCGGCGAGAGGAAGGTGGTGCGCACAAAACCCGAGCTGACTTCAGCGAGGTTGAAGGTGTCCTCGGGAGCGTTCATCCGGCCCGCTGGGACGCCGTTGCCCAAGCCCTTGGGAGCATTGAATCCCAAACTGTCGGCCCAGCGCAAAATGGCCTCTCTGCCCAACGTTTTCGCGCCCAGCTTGCCAAAGACGGGATTGATGGAAAGGGCGAAGGCCTTGGCAAGGCTGACCTCGGTGCCTCCAGAATTCGGATTGATTTGGCTCTTGTACAGGGTATGGGCTTGGCCGCGAAAAGTCACGCTTTGGAAAGGATCCATCCCCGAAGCCAAGGCGGCGGCGGACGTCATGATTTTGGCCAACGAGGCCATGGGATATTTGGGGGCGGTGGTAAGCATCAGGTTCGCCGAGGGTGGCTTTTCACCTTCCCGCGCGACGATGAACAGCGGCCGGGCCGTCCGCAAGTCCAATCCCACCGCCAAGGTGAGCACCGAGGAATGTTTGGTGACAAGATCTGACGCAAAGGCTTGGGCTTGGGCATCCACGCGCAATACCGATGGAAGTTTTCCAGGGCATTCGTAGGGGCCGGAGCAATTCCGATATTTGGGTGTGGAATCCATCGGGGGCAGCGAGTCGACGGTGGATTTGAAAATGGTGGTGACGCCGAAAAGGGCTCCGGCAAGGGCGACGAAAGCGATCAAGATGAGGATCCTCGAGCGTCGGGGTGCACGCGGCACCGGCGGACGTTCCCAGGGCAGATATTTCGAACCGAGCTGGGTCAAGCCAAAAGGCCTTTCGCCAGACGGGACAATTCCTGGAAATAGGTGGGAAAAGTTTTAGACGTGCAGTCCGGATCCAAAATGGTCACCGGTACCGAATGGGATACAAGGGAGAACGCCATCGCCATGCGATGGTCGTCGTAGGTTTCAATCTCCACCCCCTCTTGGAGCTTTTCAGGGGGAGTGATGCGAATCCAGTCCGGACCTTCTTCCACCGTGGCCCCGAGCTTTCGCAATTGGTCGCGTACCGCCACCACGCGTTCGGTCTCCTTCACCCTCCAGGAGCCAATCCCACGGATCGCGGTGGGCCCGTCGGCAAACAGCGCGAGGGTCGCCAAGGTCATGGCGGCGTCGGGCATGTCGATCATGTCGATGTCCAGGGCCCTCAGTTTGCCAAATTTGGGTTCGGAGCATTCAATCCAGTTGTCGCCCCAAGTCACCTGGGCTCCCATCTGTTCCAAAACAAGCGCGAAGGCGGCGTCGCCCTGCACGCTGTTCTTGCCGCAACCGTTGACCCGAACCCTTCCTCCCAACGCTCCAAAGGCCAGGAAGTAGCTCGCCGAACTGGCATCGCCTTCCACGGCGATGGTTCCCGGTGCGAGGTAGACGGAAGGCTCGATCCGAAACAGGCGGTAGCCGTCGCGTTGGACCACCACGCCGAATTTTTCCATCAACTTTAGGGTGATCTCGATGTAAGGCTTGCTGATCAGATCGCCTTCCACTTCGACTTCCAGCGGGGCGCACGAGAGGGGAGCGGCCATCAACAGGCCGGTCAGAAATTGACTGGAGGTGTTCCCCTTGATGCGGGTGCGGCCCCCGCAGAACCCGCGGGCGACGAGCTTCAAGGGAGGGTAGCCCTCGGTGCCCAGGTATTCGATCTTGGCCCCGGTACCCAAGATGGGGCGCAATCCGTCGACCAAATCCCCAATAGGTCGTTCGCGCATTCGCTGCACGCCATCCAGGACGAATTCGCCCTGGGCCGCGCAAAGGGCTGCCGCCAAAGGGCGCATGGCCGTGCCCGCGTTGCCCAGATTCAGGGGTTGGGCGGGCGAGAGGAATCCCGCGCCGCCAATTCCTGTCACGTCCAAGTTTTGGGGAGTGGTCTGATCGAGACCAACGCCCAGTTGCAACAAGGCCCCTTTCATGGCGCGGATGTCGTCGGAATCGAGCAAGTCGACCAACGTCGTGCGGCCACGAGAGAGGGCCGCCAACAGCAGGTAGCGGTTGGAAAGACTTTTAGAGCCAGGTAAGACCAGTTCACCCCGTAGGTAGGGGTGAGGGTCGAGAAGTAGACGTCTCATTGGATTTCCTTCAATTGTAGCCAAGGAAACGCGTTTTGCAGCCACCTCTGAAAAGTCTGACCCCTCGCCTGGGGAAGCCAAGGCCCCTTTTGGAGGGGGAAGACCTCAGAAATGGAGTCCCACGTCTTCTTGTGCGAGATTCTGGTATTAGATTTTTGCCATCATGAGCACAGATGCCGTCACCAACGTCTCCAACGCCACCGCCAGCCACAAAGAATGGGTTGCGAAAAAGATCCATTCGTTCGTCGGAGTCGTGCCGCTGGGCGTGTACCTCGTCCTCCATCTGACCCGAAATGTCTCCTCGCTGGCTGGTCCCGAGGCGTTTGATTCGGCGGTCCGGACCACCTGGACCCATCCGATCAATTATTTGTGGGTCGCCCTTTTGGTGTACCTGCCTCTGGCGTTCCACTCCGTTTACGGCGTGATGCTGATGCTCGAGAGCGAGAAAACCAACGTCTTCAAGCATTTCAACCTCGAGAACGTCCGCTATTTCTTCCAGCGGCTGTCGGGGCTTGGGGTGTTGGGCTTCTTGTTCGCCCATATCTTTTTGACCCGCATCCACGTCTCGATGGGCTGGCTCCAAGACGCCACCACCAATCCCGACGGCCAGGTCACCTACAATTACTTCGCGACCCACATGACCGACTGGTCGAAGGGCACCGCGATCGTCTATGGCTTTGGCGTTTTGGGCACGGTCTACCACTTGGCCAACGGCCTTTCCACCTTCTGCATCAGCTGGGGCATCACCACGGGTCAAAAGGCCATCAAAACCGCCGAAATCGCGGCCCTGGTCTTCGGGCTTTTGATGCTGGTTTTGGGCTACGCGACCATCGTCGGCTTCTTCATGTACGACTTCAAGGAGTTCGTGACTCCCCACGGGCCGCTGTCGCCCACCGGGATCCTCGGACCCCTCATGCACTACAAGTAAGATTCGGCTGCGGGGGCGCATACTTCCGATCCTCACCACTCGCCGTCCCGAGGCGGACGGCTTCGGGTTCGGATCGGTGCGTCTGCACTCCCCTCGCTCGAATCTTGTGCCGGTTCGCTGGTTTTTGGCGACGCCTTCGGCGTCAGCCTCTGCGGCTCGGCTGGCATTCTTCGGATGCCTCGCCGGGTGATGATGGTGGGGTGGTTGGATCGGGGCTGCTGCTTTTACCCTCGGTTGAGTCTTGCGCTGGCTTGCTGATTTTGGCGACGCCTGCGGCGTCAGCCACAGGCTGGATTGGGCGCATCGGGGTGTGCAACACTGGTCGTTGGCTGAGTGACCCGCCGCCCCAGCCGTGCTTTTGATGCGGCGGGTTGTATCGAAGCCAACGGCTGGCTTCGTCTGCTCTCCCCCTCGCTCGAATCTTGTGCTGGCTCGCTGGTTTTTGGCGACGCCTGGCGGCGTCAGCCTCTTCGGCTCGGCTGACACGTTGGCGGATGCCTCGCCTTGTCGTGATGCCGGGGTGGTCGGATCGGGGTGTGAAACACTGGTCGTTGGCTGAGTGACCCGCCGCCCCAGCCGTGCTTTGAATGCGGCGGGTTGTATCGAAGCCAACAGCTGGCTTCGTCTGCTCTCCCCCTCGCTTGAATCTTATGTCAGCTTGCTGATTTTGGCGACGCCTGCGGCGTCAGCCACAGGCTGGATTGGGCGCATCGGGGTGTTAAACACTGGTCGTTGGCTGAGTGACCCGCCGCCCCAGCTGTGCTATGAATGCGGCGGGTTGTATCGAAGCCAACGGCTGGCTTCGTCTGGTCTCCCCCTCGCTCGAATCTTGTGCTGGCTCGCTGATTTTTGGCGACGCCTGCGGCGTCTGCCTTATGGTGTTTTTTGGGGGGCATGACGCTGTGGGAAACGGCAAGAATCCGCTGATGGATGAGGGCGGAGCAGGGCCGAGGGAGGCGCTAGCAAGGGGGAGGCCTCCTGGAAGAATTGTCCGATACGAAACGTAGCCAAAACAGGGGTTCCGTTGCTTAGTATAAAAGTTAACCAAGCAGAGGACGCTGTATTCTCCGATCAAATTCCTACAAGATGAATGGAGCAACGCGACCCCATGATCCGCAGGGAACCGGCGGGAAGTTTCTTCCCTTCAAAGAAAGGTTGCAAAGGGCATTTCCTCCCCAATCGACCAGATCAGGATTTGCCCAAAGGGGAATGGATAGGTATAACGGGTTTGGGATTGTTGGGGGCACATATCAACTGCTGTCGGGGAGACGCTCCACGCGGGTATTTGTTTTAACCACCACCAAAATGATCTATGGAAGTGCTGTGAAATATTTTGTATTTTTCTCGCAAGCTTCAAATCTTCACCAAATACTACACCAAAAGGACGTTTCTCGTGATCGCGACTAGATCCATGTCATTGATGATTGTTTGGGCAATATCTTTTATGCTATGTGGATGTGCGCAAACCATTGGGTTAACGCGAGATACCGATTCTGCGGCATTATGCTATTTGAAAAATGCTAATACTGATAGCTCAACAAATGAATTGATGGCGTCGGCGATAAGTTTGGCTATTTCGCAAAACCAAAATTATCAATTGATTCAAAGTTGTGAAAATAGCAACGATAAGCCAATGTTTAATTTTCGCCCTCTGCACTTGCGGCATCCAACTAGAACGGATTACATTCTTTCGCCTATTCTTTCCGTTGGTAGCATAGCGGCAACAATTGGATTATGGCAAATTGGGTGGGTTTGGCCGCCATTTACGTTTGAGCCTGTTTCGCAATATAAGTATGAAGTTTGGTGCGATTCTTCATGGGCAAAGAATCCGCAGGCGATTGAATCAATTAATTATTCGTCGTATTTTGGAAACGAAAGCTCTCGGAATAATGATTTAAAACAGCTGGTGGCCAGTCAAATATTTGGCTATTTCGGCCGGCACCTAAAGCGAAAGGATCATCAAGCCAATTCGCAGATCGATTCTTCTCGTGTGCAAAATCAAACAAAATAGCGGAAGCTTTGAAAAATCATAGTAACATTCGATGTATTCGATATGGCCACGGAAAAGTCCAGAGTGAGTTGTTCTAAACCTATATTATTATGCAAAATGAGCCAATTCCAAACATTCCTGTTTTCTCCAACGAACAATATTCATATTGATGCGCTGCGCGCACAGCATGAATATTCTCCGTTAGGATCATCTAACCCAAAAAATCGACTCCACTCCGTGATCAAAAAGCATCAGCAAGCCATGAATTCAATACAATGCAA
>CAIKAA010000152.1 GCA_903825275.1 uncultured Fibrobacterota bacterium
TGCGTGTCCGGTTCGGGTGGATTGCCCATTCTCCCAGCAGGATTTGAACTTCTCCGACGCCAGGGAATCTTGTTTGCGAATTAGAGAGCTACAAGGGGCCTGCGTGCCAGGAAAACTTGAAGTCCTGCGTTGCGTGTCCGGTTCGGGTGGATTGCCCATTCTCCTAGCAGGATTTGAACACGGGCACCCGAGGCGGTGCCGATGGTAGAATCCCCTCATGTTTGCGCTGGTCTTTATCCTTGGAGTCACGACTTCAGGTTTTATCGCCTTGGTTTTTCTGTCCGTCTGGAAGCGCCGGGTTGGTTTCGAATTTGCCAAAATCCGTCAAGAAGCCTACAAGAATGAATTGTCCTTGGAGCAGGCTTTGGAAAACGCCAAGGACAATATCTCCGAGCGAAAAAAAACCGAGACGGCCTTGCGCGAGGGGAAGGAGCAGTACGCCATGTTGTTCCGGGGAATGGGACAAGGCGTCGTCATCCAGGAGCAAGGGGGCCGAGTGGTCGAGGCCAATCCCGCTGCCGAGCAGATTTTGGGACGCAGCTTGGATCAAATGCGCCGTGGCCTCGGTTTCGAGCCAGGATGGATGGTGATTCGCACCGATGAAAGCGCGTATCCTTCCGAGGAACAACCGTCGTGGAGGGTGTTGAAATACGGGGCTCCCGTGATGGGCGAGTTGATGGGGATTCGAAGAAATTCCCAAGCCGATGTGGTTTGGTTGAAAATCGACTCCTACCCCCGATTCAAGGAAAACCAAGAACTACCCGTCCAGGCAGTCACGGTCTTCTCCGACATCACCGAAGAGAGACAAGCCCGGGAGGCATTGTCGAGGATGAACGAGGAACTTGCCGAGACCACGGCCCAAGCGAAGTATCTGGCCGAGGATGCCCAAATGGCGAATTTGGCCAAAAGCGAGTTTTTGGCCAACATGAGCCACGAAATCCGCACGCCCATGAACGGCGTGATTGGGATGACGTCGCTGTTGTTGGAAACCGATCTGGGGCCCGACCAGCGGCGCATGGGACAGACCATTCGCTACAGTGCGGAATCCCTGTTGTCGATCCTCAACGACATCTTGGACTTTTCCAAGATCGAAGCTCGAAAACTCGAGCTGGAATGCATCCCCTTCCAGCTGCGGGAGGTGGTCGAAGGAGTGGTCGATCTTCTCTCGGTGCAGGCTTACCAAAAAGGCATCGAGTTGGTCTCGGTCGTCAAACCAGATCTTCCCGACCATCTGGTTGGCGATCCGGGAAGACTTCGACAAATTCTGTTGAATTTGGTGGGAAACGCGATCAAGTTCACCCGCAAGGGGGAGGTGAGCGTCAGGGTTGAATCCTCGTGGAGTCGAGAGAATAATTTGCTCTTGCGGTTCGAAGTGAAGGATACCGGGATCGGGATTCCCGGCGACAAACGGGAAGCCCTGTTTCAGGCCTTCAGCCAAGTGGACGCCTCCACCACCCGCCAATTCGGAGGGACCGGTCTTGGTTTGGTGATCTCCAAGGAACTGGCGAACCTCCTCAATGGAGAAATCGGGTTCGAATCCAAGGAAGGACGTGGATCTCTCTTCTGGTTCACGGCGATGTTGGGCATCCAGGAAACCTCCCGAGATCCGATTCGCGCCTCAGGATCCCTTGAAGGGCGACAATTTCTGGTGGTGTCTTCGAGTGCGACGGTACGGGCCCAGATCTCGCTGTTGCTTAGCCATTGGGGAGCCGTGGTCCGGGAGTCGAAAGGGATCGGCGAGGCGGTAGCGGAATTTGTCGGTGGCCGAGCCCAGGAGCTTTCCATGGCCGTCATCGATCTTGATTCTGTCGATAAAAGCGGCAAGAACGCGGTGGACATCCTGGAGATTCTTGAGCCGGTGATGACTTGCCGCAGTCTGTTGGTGGCGACCCATTCGACCGCATCAAGCCTTGCCGTGACTCGATGGAAAGACGTCCCATGGATTTCCCGACCGATTCACGAAATGGATTTATGGGAAGCCCTACGAGCGATCTTGGCGGGTAAAAAACTTCACAATCGGCACCTTCGCGGTGGACTCCGAAAGGGAATTAGGAAGGCTCGGCCCGAAAATATTTTGGTGGTGGAAGACAATGCGGTGAACCAAGAGGTCGCCAAGGGAATTCTCGAGGGACTTGGATATTTGCCGCGCGTGGCCTCTGATGGTCAGGAAGCTTTGGAAATCCTCGGGCGTGGCGGGATTGATTTGGTCCTGATGGATTGCCAGATGCCGGTCCTGAACGGGTACGACGCCACCCGAAAGATTCGTGAAGAGGAAGAAGCAACGCGCCGTGGGCGGCTTCCCGTGATCGCGTTGACGGCCCACGCCACTCGGGACGAACGCCAAAAATGCCTGGATGCGGGGATGGACGAATACCTTTCCAAGCCAATCACTTCAGAAACCCTAGAGGTACTCCTGTCTAAAATATTCCCCTCTGCAGACGAAATTTGTCCAATCGAACGGAGTGCTCCCATTCCAGATCCCCTCGTCGAGCCCAAGCTGCCCGTTTTGGATGAAGTCGACTTGACCCGAAGATTGATGGGAAACAAGGAGCTCATTCGCAAAGTCTTGGAAATTTTCAAAAGCTCCATTCCGTTGCAGATCGACGGACTGGAGTCCGCCTTGAGGGAGCAAAGCGATCAGGCCAAGAGCATCCTCCACGCCTTGAAGGGAGCCTGTCTAAATGCAGGAGGCAATCGCGCTGCCCAGATTGCCGCAGAGATGGAACGTGAATGCGACGAGGATCGATACCATGTCGCCTGGGAGGGATTTCCCGAATTCAAGACGCAGGTTTCGGCTTTGATCCAGGCGATCGAAGCCCTGCTGGAGCGGCCCCGCTGAGCCAATCGCCGAAGAGACGCTGGAAGTTTTCGTGGATTTGGGCGGCAAGGTAAGGAACATCGCAACCCAAGGCCTGCGCCGCCAGCTGGTAGACTTCCTCGATTGGTTGATGGGTGTCATCGGTTTCCAGGAAGAGCCGTTCTAGCGGAACGGAGAGGATCCTTCGGCGTGCGTCCGGGTGGGCAAGCTCCCTGGGGCCGAATGAAATCGAAATCCCCATCGACGCGATCTTTTGGATTTCCGCGGGATTCGCCGAGCAGCCATGGATCAGCCAGAGGGAGCGGGGAGAGATCTTCGCAAATTCCGACAGGATGTCGGCGTTGGATCGGACGGAATGGATCACCAAGGGCAGCGAGGTTGCTTCCGAAAGCGTCGCGTGGCGTCGAAAGGACTCGATCTGGGCATCAAAGGGGATGTCGCGTCGGAACCTGTCCAGGCCGGTTTCTCCGATCGCGGCAATTTTTCTCGATCGAGCCAAATTGGCGACTTGACAAAATGTGTCGTTCCAATCGGGGTCCGCCGCATTCCAAGGATGGATTCCACAGCAGAACCAAAGGCCTTTCTGGGGTGGCGAGAAGGCGAATCCGGGAGCCACGCACACCAACGCATTCGTATTCCGGGAAGCCGGAATCGAGTGGACATGGATATCGACAAAATCCGTCATCGCGGGGAAAATTCATCCATCGTGACCTCGCCCAGGATCAGTTGGGAGCGGAAGAACCTGACAAATTCCGTCTTGGACCGGTGGTTCGGACCGTGCACCCGAAAATGACGTGGGCGCCCCCGAACGCCAATCTTCCCTGGATTCCAGTCGACCTCGCGAGCCAGGCTCCGCCTCGCGAAAACAGCGGTGGTGTCTGTTCAAGGATTCCATAGAACGAGGTGAAATGTGGATCGGCGGAAAGCAATCCGCAAACCGTGTTTCCGACCTCGCCAAGCGCGTCGAACAACATGTCCTCATCGAGATGGGAAAACAGCGTGATCGCATCGGAGGACGAAATGCCCAGGGTGCAGGCCCCTTGCCAGGATTCGTTCGCGAATCCGACGGTGGCGCCGAAATCACAGGGGTTCTCAACCCGATTGACGATGTTCCATGGTTCCTCGGGAACCAGTTCGATCCGAAGAACCGAGCCGAATGCCTCGCATGCCTTGGCGCGCATGATGGGAAGAAGCTCTCCGATGTCGATGTCCATGAAATTCCTCCACCGCAATCCTGGCGGTATTTCCATCATCTTACCTCTTGACTTCATCTCATGGCAAGCGGTAGGATCTGTAAACCAGAGAAAGAGCGCCCGTGAGGCCTGAAGGAGGAACAAATGCCCAAGACGGTCCTAATCGTGGACGATTCCAGTTTCCTATCGAAACAGATTGCGGAGTTTTTCACTTCGCAGCTTGGTTTCCAGGTACTTGCCATCGGCAAGGATGGAAACGAGGCGGTAGACCTTTACCGCAAACACAAACCGGATCTTGTCACCATGGATCTCACCATGCCGAACAAGGACGGCAAGACGGCGATCAATGAAATTCTGACCGAGTTTTCGGACGCCCGCATCATGGTCATTTCCGCCGTGAAGGGAAACACGGTGTTGGAATGTCTGAATCGCGGTGCGAAGGGGTATGTGGAAAAGCCGCTCAAGTTCTCGGACCCATTGTTCGTCGAGGACTTCAAGCAATCGGTGGACGAAGTCTTCAACTGAGTCTGGAGATCGAAA
>CAIKAA010000153.1 GCA_903825275.1 uncultured Fibrobacterota bacterium
CCTCACCCCATTCCCCTCTCCGACAGGCGGAGAGGGGCGACTTGTCAGCGGAGAGGGGTGCCGACGCATGTCGGCGGGGTGACGTGATAGAGCGGCGGACGTTGGGGATGTGGATAGGTCGCAGGGCATGGCGAGTTGGGTGGATCGCCTCGTTATCGCTTCTTTGTCCTGATTGGCAGGGCATTGGCTACCATTGGGAATCCGGTTCCTGGCGAGCCTCAGGTTGGGGATCGCCGAGTGCCCGAGCTTTGGGGGAGGCGCATGAAAACTTCGTTGGACGATCACCAGGAGCTGGTTTTTCATCCGGATGGAATGGAATGGGAACCGATCTTGGATGAAAAAATTGGGCAATATTTGTTCGACAAGAAATTGATCGACGACCAGAAAGCGGGAATGGTGGTCAATTTTTGTCGGTATCCGGCGGGGTTTTATAAGGCGGCCCACACCCACACCTGCTCGCACGGAATTTATGTGATTTCTGGAAAATTGAAGACGGAGACGGGAGTGTACGGGCCCGGCCATTTTGTCTGGCATCCCGAAGGCTCTCTCAATCGCCACGGGGCGACGGAAAAGGAAGATTGTTTTTTCCTATTTGTCACCAACGGTCCCTTCACGATTGCCTATCCAGACGGTTAAACGCACACGAAGGTTCTCTCGGAAGACAAGGTTCACGGAAGCGTTTGGAAGAGTTCAAATCAACCCGAGGCGCCGGCTTTTGCGGCGATTTCTTTTACAAAATGGTGACTTGGGTGATGGTGGAACCTTGACGGGGTGGGGTGTAGTTTAAAGAACTTCGATCTCCACCGGCAAGGAGATCGGTTTTGTGATGAACCAATGGGAAAGGATTTCCATCATGTCTTGTCGTTTTGATTCGCGAATTGGTGCGATGATCTCACTCCTCCTCCTGGGCAACCTGGCGCAAGCCGCCGAAGGGACTGAAAAGAGGCCCGTTCGGGGCTCGATCCATTTGGGGGAAGGGGTCAGTCTGGCCAAACCACCCGCTGCCGCACAGGAATTGTCCGATGCCTTTGCCGAGGTGGTCGCCAAGGTCGAGCCCTCGGTGGTCAGTGTCTACACATCAAGAACGGTGCAAGCCACCCGAGGTGGGGGGATGCCATTTCCCTTTCTCTTTGGAATTCCCCCGCAGGATGACGAGGAAGGATCGGCCGCACCCCGCAAGCAACAAGGGGGAGGATCTGGATTTGTGGTCGACGGTTCTGGGTACATCTTGACCAACGCCCACGTGGTCAAGGACCAGGAGGAAATCAAGGTGGAATTGTTTGACCGAACCCGGCTGGATGCCAAGGTGGTCGGGATCGACGAAAAAGCGGATGTGGCGGTCCTTAAAGTCGAGACAGGCAAGTCCAAATTGCAGGTGATGGCGTTTGGAAATTCCGACGAACTGCGAATTGGCCAATGGGTGTTGGCCATGGGAAATCCCTACATGTTCCGCAATACGGTGACGGCAGGAATTGTCAGCGCCAAGGGGCGCAACGAGATGCAGGGCGACGGGTACTCCGATTACATCCAGACCGATGCCGCCGTGAATCCAGGAAATTCAGGTGGTCCCTTGGTGAATCTCAAAGGCCAAGTGATTGGCATCAATTCCAGCATTTGGTCGCGTTCTGGTGGTTACCAAGGGATTTCGTTTGCCATCCCCATCAACATGGTCCGCCGCATCGCGGAAGATCTCATTTTCGATGGCGCCGTTTCGCGCGGCTGGCTGGGACTTTCCATTGACGATGTCGATCCGGAATTGGCCGAAGCCCTCAATATTCCCGGGCGCAATGGTGCCCGCGTCATGCAGGTGGTCCCCGGAGCCCCAGCGGAAAAAGCAGGAGTCAAATCGGGCGATATCGTCCTTTCCATTGCAGGACAGACGGTGACTGGTTCCGCCGACCTACGCAACCGCGTGGCCGCCGAACGCCCTGGAACAAAAATTGTCGTCAAAGTCCTACGCGAGTCCAAGGAATTGGACATCCCGATCGTTCTGGGGAAATTGGGCGACGCCCCTTCGGAATCGGTCCAAACATCCACCGGCGAAGTGACTCCCATCGAATCCATGGACGGCTCCTACTCCGTACGTCGGTTTGGTTTGAAATTCATCGACTTGACGGAGAAAGACCGTTCGGAGTTGGGACTTTCCAAGGACACCAAAGGCGCCATCATTGCGGGGGTCCAACCGGGATCGGGAGCTGCGGAAAAAGGTTTGAAGGAAGGGATGGTTGTTTTGGAGGTCGACGCCGATCGCAAAGCCATTTTGGTGAATTCGGCTCGTGATTGTGCCAAAACCCTGGCCAAGATTCCCGCCGGTGGAACGGTTGCGTTGAAGGTCCAACAACGAGATCGAATTTGGTTCGTTGGGCTACGTGCCAAGGAAGACAAGAAGTAGTCTGGTCTAGACCCCAGCTTGGACAGCGAGCTGGCGCACCATTTTGCGCCAGGCTCCCACCAGAAGCTTGGGCCCCACGGCTTTGAATCCAGGACCATGGCTGATGACCCACCGGGCCGCTTCGTCGTAATCGCCAAACGGCAAGGTGAAATGGACGGATCCATCGCGAAGGAGTTTGGTCTGTTGGTCGGGATGCCATTGTCGTTCCATCACATAGGCGGCTTGGGACGCCTCGGCAACCAATTCGGCCTGAAAAATCTCTCCACAGAAGGCCCCGAGGCAGGTGGGGAGCTTTTTGCTGCGGGAGGGGCGAAACGTTTCGTCCAAGGCGATGGGCTTGGAAATCCGGGAAAAAGCAAAACGCTTGGTGGAAGAGTCTTCGCCGGATTTGGGCAAACGGTCCTTGGATGTTTCGGTAGCCTGAAGGTAAGGCATCCCGTTCCACTCAAACACGGAATGGGGACGGACTTCCCGGAGGCTGGTTTCTCCGTTGGCTTTGCGATACTCGAATTGAAGCAAACGGTGTTCGCGGATGGCCAGTGACAGCTGGGAAAGAATGGATCGGGAAAACTTGCCCGTCAGCCGGGGAAGGGTTTGGCTGCCCGACCGGACATGGAGTTCCGAAGGGACTCCCACCAAGTCCTTCAAGTCGTATTCCAGTTGGGGATCCAACAAAAAGTCCATGGAAAGCCGCAGCGCCAAGGCGCCCTCCACAGTCCAGGTCCATGGATGGGGCGGATTCCAGGTCTGGGAATACCTCCACAAATGGAAGGCTTCGTCGTATTCCACCAACGCTCCCATCTCGCGTAAGTCCTGGGCATGGCGGTAAAGTGCCTTGCGCTCGCATCCCATGGCTTCCAAAATTTCCTCGACCGAAACTCCCGCAAGTCCATGGGCGTGAGCCTGGGAAAGCAGGTTGTGAAGGATCGCCAGGCGAGACAATCGTTCGGATAGGGGAGATGGCATGGATGACCTCCTGGTTCAAAGATAAGGGTGAATCTAGGCAAAATTGCCCTTCGGCGCTATAGTGCAGAGGTCCCGGCGAAGGTTTCCCAACAGAATCGTGGCCCTGCGACCGATAAGCAGAGTGAGGGAGCCGAAAGGCTAGGCGGGGGAGTGTGGATCATGACAACAACGGCATCGATTGTTTCTCAAAGTGGCAGTTTCACCTACAGTTCCAAGACGGTGAAAACAGACGCTTCGGGAGCGGAAGAAACCGAGAGCCAAACCCTCTCGGCCACTTTCAAATCGGACTCCTTGACGCTGAATAGCCAGCCCATGGTAGATCCGAAATCCAAAGTTGTTGATTTGAAGGCCTTGCTGGCCTCCGCCGCCGAGGATGCAAAAAAGGGCAATGGTGCGGGTTTGGATTTATCCAAGCTGCAGCAAACCATGAAAGATCAGTTGATCGAGCAGATGAAGCAGGCCCAGACAGCCCTGAAATCTGCGGGGAAAAGTTCGAAGCTCGTCGATGACATCCTTTATGCCGTCGACAAGGACCAACAAGCTGCCAAGGTCCCCGATGAATGGAGCGCAGACAAGACGTCCCAACGAATTGTCGACTTCGCGGCAGCCTTCAAAGGCTCGGCTTCGACCAAAGGAATGAC
>CAIKAA010000154.1 GCA_903825275.1 uncultured Fibrobacterota bacterium
GCCAATTCGATGAATTGCCTGATGGAGGCCTTGGGGCTTGGTTTGCCCGGCAACGGCACCATCGTCGCGACCCACGTGGAACGCGAAAAGCTGTTTCGCCGTGCCGGCTCCCTGATCGTCGAGATCGCCAAGCGCTGGTACGAGCAAGACGACGCTCGCGTGTTGCCGCGTTCCATCGGCAGCTTCAATGCGTTCGAAAACGCCATGAGCCTGGACATTGCCATGGGAGGGTCCACCAATACGATCCTCCACCTTTTGGCCGCCGCCCAAGAGGCGGGGAATGGCTTTTCGATGGTCGACATCGATCGACTTTCCCGCAAGGTGCCCCATCTTTGCAAGGTGGCGCCCTCCTCCCAGAAGTACCACATCGAAGATGTCCATCGCGCCGGTGGGATCCCGGCCATTTTGGGCGAACTCGACCGGGCTGGATTGCTGCACCGGGACCTGCCCATGGTGCACGCCAACACGACCTCGGAATACTTGGAAATGTGGGACATTCGTCGGAACTCGACTTCGGCCTATCTGTGGAGTGCCGCTCCTGGTGGCGTGGCGACCACCATTCCCTTTAGTCAAGACAAGCGCTACGCCACCCTCGATTTGGATCGGGAACTGGGTTGCATCCGCGATGCCGATCACCCCTACAGTCCCGACGGAGGCTTGGCCGTGCTGTACGGCAATCTTGCCAAAGACGGTTGCGTGGTAAAAACCGCCGGAGTGGATGCAAGCATCCTCAAGTTCACAGGCCCCGCGCGCGTGTTCGAAAGCCAGGAAGACGCCGTGACGGCGATTTTGGGTGACAAAATCCGTCCCGGCGATGTGGTCGTGATTCGCCATGAAGGCCCGATGGGTGGCCCCGGCATGCAGGAAATGCTTTACCCCACCACCTTCCTGAAGTCGAAGGGACTGGGCAAGGTTTGCGCCCTGGTCACCGATGGTCGTTTTTCGGGAGGCACGGCGGGCCTTTCCATCGGGCACGTCAGTCCAGAAGCCGCCGATGGCGGAGAAATCGGTCTCGTCGAGGAGGGAGACTCCATCGTGATCGATATTCCCGGGCGCGTCTTGCGACTGGATGTGACGGATTCTGTCCTGGCTGAACGTCGCAAGGCCCAAGAGGCACGCGGATCCAAAGCTTGGTACCCCTTGGCTCGCGAGCGCGAGATCAGCACCTGGCTTCGCACCTACGCGACCCTAGCCAAATCGGCGGCCTTTGGCGGGGTGCGCGACACCCAACGACTCAGGTAGTTCCAGCAGCCCAAACCGACCCGCTCGGAGGATCCCTCGTGGATCTTTCGGGCTTCGCTCCCCGTTTCCGCAAGGTTCCCACCGTGCTGACAAAAACTGCCCTCTTGACCATCGACGACTCGGCTTCCATCCACATGGGGGAACGAGTCGATTTCCTGGCCTCCAAAGGTGTGCCCGCCGTCTGGTTCTGTCGCGGCGACTACCTCGCTGAACGCCCCGAACCGGCGATTCAAGCCCTGAAGAATGGCTCCATCTTGGGCAATCATTCCTGGGACCACGCCTTCTTCTCCCAGCTTTCCTTGACCGAGGCTTTTGACCAGGTCGACCGCACCGATCGTTTGATCGAAGAGCTTCAGCTTCGGGCCGGAGTTGTCCGGAAAGTGAAAGCGTTCCGGTTCCCATTCGAGCCCCAAATCGGATCCCCCGAACATGCAAACGCGCTGCAAAAAGGACTATTGGAACGCGGTTTCGTCCCGCTCCAAGTCGAAGGCGTGGTCAGTGCCGCCTTCTTAAGCCAAAGCGAATCGGGAAACCTGAGCTGGTTTTGGACCTACGACACCGAAGACTGGAGCCTCGTCGGCCCCGATTCCCCCGAGGCTCCCCAGCGCCTGGAGGCGGTCCTGGCGCGCATGGACAAGGATGATCCCGAGGCCGCCTGTGGACTGAATCGCCCCGGGACGGAAATTGTCGTCATGCACGATCACGGTCACACCGGCGCGCAATGGCAAAAGGTGGTCGAAGGCCTGCTGTCCAAGGGCTTGCGTTTCACACTTCCGCTCTGCTAAGTATTTTTCGAGGGGGAAGTTTCCCCCTGGCCTTCCGCCCGATGGGCTCAGGCCACCCCCTCTCCGGGGCAAAGGCCCCGGACCCCCAAGTTCCGACTTTGTCAAGACCGCAACATCGTGAATTGGAGCTAGTCAATCTGCAGTCGCTCCAAGCCCGGAAAGCGCTTTGATCTCGGCGGTGGTGGGGAGGCAGGCGTAATGTCGCACGGGGACTGGTTCCAGTCCGCGGCTCGTGCGACCTGCAGCCAGCGTCCACCGCTTGGGAATGTCTGTCAGATCTCCCGATGGTCGGGATATCGTTCGATCAGTTCACGACGCAGCGCGCGAGACTCGAAACGCTCTTGAGTGGAGTGCTCGAACTCAGGGAGGAGCTCCAAGTCAGGTTCGACGCGTTATGGGCTCCGTATTCCGTTGCCGTCCAGTACCTAGCGTAGGTGCTTCCGGCCGCGCCGCACTGGCTACCACCCCCGCTCATCAGCGCTGGCAACAGGTTGAATCCGTAGGTGTCCGTTCCGGAATACACCGTTTCGGAATGGCTGGGGGTTCCACAGGTTACGTCGCTCCAGCTGAACCACTTGCCTTGGTCCGTCGTCGACATCAATCGACTCATGCCGACTGAATCACTTCCTCCTGCGGCAGCGGCTTTCACCAGGTTCTTCCATTCCGAAACGGAGGGGAGATGCCATCCGGTGGGGCACAATCCCTGGTGTTGTAGGGAATCTGCCATCAGGCAACTTGCCGAGTCACAGGCATAGGACAGATCTAGGGCCATTGCCCACGAGTAGGTGCGACCGTATTTGGCGCAAGAGTCGTGGGGGCAAGTTCCAGATCCGCCATTAAAGGAAAACTTTAGGCTGAGTGGGTTGGGCTGGGTGTACAAATTCTGACGAGTCCAGATCTTGCCGTCGGGCATCCGGCCAAACGAGAGGGCGTTGCCATCCCGGTCATGAAGAACGGTGGTGATGGCCAACGAATCTTTGGAAATGTTGCCGGTAAGATCTCGGGCGACCACCACCACTGGGTTGATTCCCGACTCCATATTGAGAGCCAGGCTGTAGACATTTCCGGATTGGGAAGCTTGCACGCCGTTGATGGTGACCATGCCAACGCCGTTGTTGTCCGTCACGAGGAAACTAACGGTGAGGGTTTTGACAAAATTCATGGGAGAAGCCGGAAGGCTGGTCCGAACGATGGAAGGCGCGGTAAAGTCTGCGACATCATACAATTTCGCCACTTGCGCCTGCAACGTCTTGATTTGATTGACAAGATCCGTCAGATCGGCGGTCCCATTCATTCCGGCATCACCTTTAGGGCCTTGGGAACCTGTTGCACCGACAGCTCCTGTTGCTCCCGCCGTACCGGCGATCCCTTGAGGGCCCTGGGGGCCGATTTTTCCCGCCTCAGCCAACAATACCCAAGTGCCGTTCGAAAACACCCAGGTTTCGCCTTTGGTTTGATCGCGCACCACGTCGCCGGTTTGGGAGGTCGCGGGATCAGGAAGATTGGCAACGACACCCTTCCACAGCAGGGGCGTTGCGGAGTTGGCGGAACCGGTCACGCCAAGGGTCACCCGATTCGTGGTGTGCCAAAGGCCGTCGCTAGAGGTAAAGGACCAGTCGTCCGTCTCAGAAAAGAGGTGCTGGTAGGTCTTTTCATGAAGGCCCCACTGGATCTGCAGTGTTTGACCGGGAGCCAATAGGCCTCGCGCAAAACTCAAACGAACGCGGAAGTTGGCTTTACGTGTGCCGTCTTGTTGGAGCGAAATCGCACCGATCTCACCCGTCATGTCGCTGCAGGCACCCACCGAGACGTACCAGCACTCGACGGCCAAAGTGCTCGCACTGACTCCGTCTTCGTAAATCAGATAGTCGAGGGTTGTCTTCGCAAGGTCCACTGTGGTGGAGCCCTGGTTCTCGATCTTCAAGAAGGGTTTGATGAGGTTTGAGTTGTTTCCGCCCGTGGCGGACTGGTTGGATACGATGAGCTGGGCATTTGAGGTGGCCATCAGGCACACCACAGAGAGGAGGGATCGTGAGAACGTTTTCATGAGCTATGGGTGATCCTAATCGGGATTGATGGAAAACACTATATCGGAGTGGCGCATCCAGTGAAAGCGCTGAACAAATATGGTATGGACATTCGGAATTTCCGATCCATTTCCCTCTGTTTGGTAATGATGGCGATTCAGAAAAAGGTGCCAAGGCTCCACAGCCAATGTGGCGGTGTGCGTGTTGGGCTAGGAACAAATGTTGGTTGGTCCCCAAATCAGTAATGACACAATTTGACTGATATCAAATAGAAGATCCCGACCTGGTTACGGCGTCCGGATTTGATAGGGGCTTGCTCGGTGAGCGACCCGTTCATTCAGCGGACATAGAGGCGTGACTGTCCATAGGTAGCATGCCGATCTCGGTGAAGGGGAGGCTGGCGGAATGTCGCACGGGGACTGGCTCCAGTTCGCAGCTCGTGCGACCTGCAGCCAGCGTCACCGCCGCCGCCGGCGCGGAAGCAGAATCGCAAGTGGAGTCGGCGCGAATTGTGTGCACTTGAAAGAGCTTTGATCTCGGCGGTGGTGGGGAGGC
>CAIKAA010000155.1 GCA_903825275.1 uncultured Fibrobacterota bacterium
TGTTTTCTAGGGTGATTTTTGCGACCTAAGACATCCAGGTATGACTTGGTACAACAGCCAATGGAGGTTGGTTTACCGATTGCATACTCGTTCGATCCGAAGCACTTGAACCCTGTTTGGCAGCACCCATTATGCCGAGGTTTTCGCTCACGTAGGTCGAATCACCATAGAACCCACAAGCTGTGCCTGCCATCGACGAGTGGCGCCATAGGCCCCATCCCACGGTTGAAATTTTGTGGTTTGGTCAATCCGGGAAATGGCTTCGCCTACCGCTCCAAAACCCGTTCCAATCGAACCTCCTTGATCCACCAATGGGCCCCGTCGGAGCTGAATTGGAAATCCAATCGGGCTTTTGGATCACTTCGATTGGGTCGGACTACCACGGTCTGTTCCGACCAGGTGGTGTCCAATACAACAGTTTGTGTGGGCGCCAAAAGACCATAATTGGGAATGGCCCGCCTCAAAATGGCGGTGAGGAGGTTTTTGGGCGACTTGCTACGTGCTTCGAACCTTAAAATCCAAACTTGACCTGCTTCGATGGGGAAGGAGTGTCCATCGTTGACCAAAGAGGCGCGCTTCAGGCTGTCATAGGGTTGCTCGATCTCCAAACAAGGCGTTAGGCCGCAATCGGAAGGCTTTCCCAGTTTGGTTTGGACCAAGTCTGGCCAACTGGTGTGGGTGAAGAATTTTTCGGCTTTTCCCCATGCGAGAACATTGGTTCCCAATTTGATGTTGGTGGCTTTCCGACTAACGAGTTTTCCATCTCTTCGGCATTCCTGTGCGATCACCAGATCCTGGCAAACGGTGTTGAAGCTTTCCGAATACAGGGGGAGGTTTTGAGGCACTTCCAAAACCTTGCGGATCCCGTTTACGGCCAAAACCCCTCCCTCCAGCAGGTTGGAATCAATTCGATTTCCGGTCATGTCTTGGTTTCTGCCATAGCGATCGTGGGTCAAATCGATGGGTGCCAGTCGATTGTGGAGGAAGGTGTTGCGCACGGCCACGATGTTTTGGGTATTGTGAAGGTAGAGGCCCCGGTCGTTCCCATTCGAGGTATTTCCTTCCACAAGAACATCGTGGGTGAGGTCATCGAGATAGATTCCATTGGCCCCAGGACCATCGGCTTTGGAGTCCAAGACCGTGTTGTTCCGGACCCGAGTCCGGGTGCCAGCCGGGGCCAGAGAGGGGCCGCTTCCGATGTACATGCCTGCGCAATCGTCGTTGGTCAAACAGGAATGCGCGACTCGATTGTTTTCGATCAATCCAGAGGTAGACGAAACCCCAATTCCGTGGTAACCCGTTGAATCCACGGTATTTCCATGGATCACGAGGGAATCTCCAGAAACGTCGATGGCCTTGCCACCACAGCATTCATCTCCCAATCCAACCAGCGTGATTTTTTGGAGCATGGCCGTGGCGGTTACGCTGAAATTTTGGACCTGGATGCCCGAGCCCCAGGCCCGGATTCCGCCATGATTAGTGCCGCGAATGGAGCAGTGTTTGAACAAGTTGTGGTTTCCGCGAGCCAAGATTCCGTCCTGGTCGGCATCGAGGATTTCGCAATCTTCCACCAAAATATTGTCCCCATTGATTTTTATGCCGTACCCTCGCGACTGCGTGAATCTCAAGCCTTTGACGGTCACCCATTGGCTATGATCGAGAAGCAGTCCCTCGCGAACCGAGGCGGTGATGTCTTTGGGATTCTGACCCCTAAGGGGGGACCACCAGATTTTTTTGGTGAGGGCATCCATCGCCCAAGTACCAGGCGTCAAATCTTTGGGGAAACCAATGGCAAAAAATCGGGTTCCCTTTTGAAGGGGATAACTGGTTTTCCTTTGTAGAAACAGAGTGTCACCGATCTGTCGGATCAATTGTCTTGGCTCGAGAGTGAATTCGGAGCTCCGGATCATCAAGATGCCGCCTTGCCAATTTTTGTCTGAGGGAAGGCGGTCGGCAACCAGTGAATTTCCCGATGTCGATTTTGCTCGCAGCCAACCTTTTTCCGGATACCGGGTCATGGGAATCTGATTTCCCTGGTAATAGAGCCGGGATGGCGAGCCTTCCGGGGGAAAGGGGCAAACGAAAGAATTTCCGGCGTTTTGTTCACAACCATTCAAAGGAGCTGTTCCCGTCAAGCGGGGAGGGGAGCCCGTCCCATAGGAGCCGATTCGGATGGGGGACGTCGAGCTTCCTTGAAGGGTGAGATTGGCCGACTCGAAAAACACATCCCCCTTGTGCAGCAAAATGGAATCACCGGGCATGAAGTGCTCGGTTTGCAACCGCGAAAGACTTTTCCAGGGAGTTTTTGGACTCTGGGCCTGCTGGACGGTCCGGCTATCGTCGCCGTGGTTGGAGAGATAATACCCGGTACTCGGGATGATTAGGCCAAGAAGGAGGATAAGTACCATTGAGGCAAACTAGCAAGTGCGATTCTTCCGGATTGGGTGTTATTCCTCCCCCAAATCTTCCGGTCTGATTCACGACCAGGCGGTGATGATGCTCCGGTCAACCTTGCGGGAAAGAAAGATCTTTGCGTTCGCTAATGCGTTTAGTCGAGCACCTTCGGCAAAGCCTTTCGCCTGACCTTCCGCTTTGGCATCGCTCTTCTGACACACACGGAGGTACAATTCCGTGGGAGCGTCGATCTTGCCTTGGAGAGTGATGGGCTTTCGAGGGAGGAGAATTAGGGGGACAGATCAAAATGTGGGGGGCAAGGGAGAATTGATCGTTCCTTCTTGAAAGGCCGAGCGAATCGCTTCGATCAAGTTCGCTGCAGTCCCCTGGTTTTCCAACCAAGGGTATTCCTCGCGCAGTTTCCCAGAAATGGACCAGCCGTTTTCCCGGATGGAGCGGATCAGGCGGTTGATGTCGGGGTCGGGCATCTCCCGTACCTCCTTGACACGTTCCTGCGCCGTCTGGAATTGCGAGAGGATCTGTGCTTCTTCGGCCATCTCGACCTTGATCGTGTGCTCGACTAGCTTCACTACGAAGAAGGCCTGTTCCGTCAGATCGGGGTACCGCCATGCCGCACGAGCGTCCTGGTAATCCGCGAACTCGAAGTTCGTTCGGGTTCCATCGGCGGCGGTCGTCAGCTCTCCGAAATGGCAAGCCGACGCATAGCGGCGCAGGAATGGACGCGAGAACCGCTCCAGGGCTCGCTCGTAGTGGACACGATGTTCCAGGGAATGCGTAATACTGGCTGATACCGGCAGGATCGTATCGGGGGGAATGGCCTTGTCGCGCCGCAGCACGTCGTTGATCAAAAAACGATGGATCCTGCCGTTGCCGTCGCGCAGTGGGTGCAGATACACATAGGCGAAGGCCAGCGCACCGGCACGCAGCAAGGACTCGGCACCCCGCGTGGAGACCTCGAATTCCTCAAGGCTTGCCAGCATGGCGGGCACGTCTTCGAAGTGGGGAGCCACATAGTGCACGATGTCTTCGCGGAGAGTGGCCTGCCCCACGAACACCGGAGATTTTCGAATCCCCAGCCCGGTCGCATCTTTGCCCAAAATGGCTTCTTGCAGGATATGAAGGCCGTGTTCACTAAGGGGGGCTTCAAGGGTCCCGCAATGCTTGGCCAATGCGTCGGCGAACCTCCGAATCCGGTCGGTTTGGTCCTGTTCGTGCTCGATCAGGAAGCTGGCGCGCGATTCTTTTAGGGTGAGCCAACCCACACTGCGTAGCAGGATGTCGGTGCCATAGCGCTGGTCCAATTCGCGAAGTGCTGTCCCCGGATCGAAGCGCAATGCCTCCTGCAGGGTCGGTGTGCGGCGAATCAACGGGCAGAACCGATGGGCATTCAGTGAAAACTGTTAACCTCATCGCGAAAACGTTATCATTTGCGCAAATTTCCGCGAAATAATTAATCATTCTTGGCGAAGTGCGACGCACGGTTGAACTATCCTATGCCTGACCAGGAGATGCGCCCCGATTCATCTGTCAGGATGACCGTCTAACTCTCGCGTAAAGGTCCCAGAGAGCTTAAGCATCCTCCGTCTCAGCCATTGGGAGGAGAGGAAATTTTATGCCGAAACCAGCGGCTCCACGCTCCAAATGGAACGGTAGATGGGGCGGCCTTCGTCCACGTATTTGCGTTCGAAACTGGTCATCAAGCCCTCGGTGGGGCCGGGGTTGGTGTTCACCAAGGCAAAGCCCTCGGTTTGGCCCAACAAGCGACGGGCGTATTGGTCGTATTCGGCGTAATCGGTTCCCCAATAGAATAGGCAGCCTTCCACGGCCAACCGTCGCATTTGGGCCAATAAGGGAGCCTGGAGAAGACGACGCTTCTTGGCTTTTTCTTTGGGCCACGGATCGGGGAAATAGATGTGGAAGGCCGAAACCGATTGGCTCGGCATCCGGTCGCGCAAAAAGTAAGGAGCATCGGCCCAAATCACTTTGGCGTGCTGGAGCGAGGGGCGCCGGGAAATTTTTTCGGCGGCATACCAGGCGATAGGTCTCGTCCACTCGAGTCCCAAAAGGGGGCGATCGGGATGCAATTGGGCGTATTCGGACAGAAACCGTCCTTTTCCACACCCGATTTCGAGCTCGATGGGGCCAGCAAGTCCCAGCAGGTCTTCGGTGCGGATGGGATCGTAAGCCGGAGGAGAGCTTTCGGCCCGAACCGGAATAAAATTCTCGTCCACCACCACCGCGTGGTGCCATAGGGTGGGAAGGTCGGGATCTGGACGCAACTCACGGCGCAGTTCATAGTGTTCCAAGCCATCGGGTAGACTGGTCAAAGCCCTGGGACGAGGCTTTCTTTGGGCTTGGCCGGACATTCGGATTCCATGGTCGGATCGGCTGGACATGATGGGTGGCCAAGATAGCCAAAAGAGTCGGGAATCCGGGGCAAAGGGGCCTCGCCAAGTTGGTGTTCTCGCAAAGAGGATATGTGGTACATTTGAGGCCAAGGGTTCCCGAGCCACGGGAACAGGACGACCGAAAGGAGAGCGTCACGTGGAGCATGCCATCGCCGATTCCGACCTAAAAGGATTCTTTGAACGGTTGGGACATTTGGAGCATGGATGCTCCGAATGGTTGTTGGTGGATCCTCGCTCCCGTGAAATCCGTGGCGCTGGTTTCTTCAACGATCTCGATCTCTTTAGCATGGCGGCCCAAAGCTATGCCGGCACCTACAACTTGCAGGTTTGCCGCAATCCTCGTCCGCGCTCGCTGTTGAACCAGGCTGGTGGCAACAACCAGTTCAATCGCAGCGCCACCCGATCCACCACCTTGGACCAGCTCGAAACCCTGACTTCCACGGTGCTATTGTGGCGAGGCAAGGGGAAGACCACTTTGGAACAGGTGGGGGCTTATGCCGCCGGACTGATGAGCCGCCAAGGGATCAACGAGTATTCCGTCGAAACTTCGGGATCCTTTGTGGTGGTCCGGATTCGTTTCCAACCTTCACCGATGCGCCGCTTTGGCAGCATCGACGTGGTACGAACCATCCTTGCCCGTTTGGAAGACCATTTTCGGGACAGTTTGACCAACGAAGAAAAGGGCGATGTCGAGATCGTCCCCAATTCCAGCCCGGAACTCCATGATTCCGCCGTGGGTGTGCCCCAATTTTTGCCCTCGGGATGGGTGATGGGACGTTGGCTCTATGCCCCGGCCGACACGGTGGATCCGGTCTTGGACCAAATGTTGTCGGACCTGATCGTGGGACGCAATCCCAAATCCACCACCACCTCCATCGCGCCATCGACCACGGCCATTTCGGTTCGCACCGACGGGTTGTTGAACGACTGGACCGAGGATGTTTTCACCAACGACGAAGCGTTTGTCGAGGGTGGCGGAATTTTGCCCAAAGGCGCCAAGCTCAAGATCGAGTCGGAAGAGGGAAAGCAAGCCAAAAGCCAAATCGAAAACCTCGAGTCTTTGGCCCGCGACGCCTTTTTGGGGCGCGCCAAGACCACGTGGCGATCTCCGGTGGCGACCAAGCCCGTCAATCCTCGGACTCTGGGAGGAACACGGCCGGGAGAAGTTTGGCTGGTCGAGGGAAATTCCTACAAAGCCGTCCAGGATTGGCTCTTGTCGGGCATCGAAAACCTTTTGAAGGCCGACGATGCCTTGGTGTTTTGGACCAGCTCGCGCCTGACTCCCGGGGCGTTCCACGCCCGTGGGATCGAACGGATGGCCGGAAAGCTGTTGGAAGACATCGAGGGCATCTCCGATCCCCAGGTGGCCTTGAGGGCCCAGACCCAGTACCGCCAACAGTTCAAGCGGATGCCCATCTTGTTTCCCCATAATCCGACAGAATCTGTCAGCAATCTTTTGTCCCAGCTTCGCGCCTTCCGGCATAGCGACGAGGCTCTCACAGGTTTGTCGGCCTTGAGTGTGGTGGATGGCTTCGATGATTTTCTCACCGACCCTGGGGCCTTGCGTTCGGCTCGCCACATGGCCCAAGACGGCTATAGCGCCGTTTGGCTAGGTGCCGTGGGTCCCACCAAAATCGATCCCGCCAGCGTGGATCTGCATTTGTCCTTGGTGCTGGGAGAAGAAGCGATCCGGGCCTGGTTGGACAGTCCTTTGGTCCAGTACGATCTCGACCTTCCACTCTCGCGCCAGGTCCTGCCCCGTCTGTACCCTGAAATTGCCCAAGGCCGCCAAGCTTGCGCCGTGCGGGTGGTCAACGTCCACGAAGGCTGGACCCTGCACTGTTACCACCTTTACTACCCTGGCACGGGGCGCTTCCAAAACATTGTTCCGAAAAAAGGGGAGGGCTGAACCTGGCCGGTCGACATTCGTTCCTCGGTCAGTTTCTTTGGCTTTCCCAAGAGTCTGTGCGTGGGTTTCGCCGATCGGGAACCGCCACCCTCGCCGCCACTTGGAGCACGGCCATGGCGTGCTCGCTGTTGTTCATGTTTTTGTACGGGGCCCAGATTTGGAACGACTGGGCGGCTCACGAAAGGACCCGCCAAGGGGTTGTGGAAGTCTTTATGGCGGATTCCACGGGGCCTGCCGAGGTGGAGGCCCTCACGCTCTCGACCCCGGGCGCCAGCGTGTTGGAAATCGTCACCAAGGAAACCGCCAAAGCGAGGTTCTTGGACCGCTTTGGGCCGGAAATGCTCAATGCCTTGGACAGCAACCCCCTGCCGGTTTCTGTGCGGATTCAAGTTCGCAACCCCTCGCGATCAGCCATCGATTCCTTTGTCCAAACCCTTACGGGCTTGGGGGGTGTTGAATCGGTCGATTCCCCCAAAACCAATCTGGATGAATTGGATCACTTTCAGTCTTGGGTCCTGCGTTTGGGCATTGGCTGTGGTGTGCTTTTGTTCGCGGTGGTATTTGGCGTGATTCGCAATAGCATCCAGCTCTCGCTGCGATCGCGGGACCGTTTGATCGACAACATGCGGATTTTGGGAGCCAGCCGCTACCAAATCGAAATGCCCTTTGCCGTCGAAGGCCTGTTTCAGGGGTTGCTCGGCGGTGTTTTGGCCTCTTTGCTTCCCTGGATTCTGCTTTGGGCCGCCCGCAATTTCTTGCCCATCCCCATTGCCGTGGATCCCTACTGGGCTTTGCGCGCGGGCTTGGGAACCTTGTTTTTCGCCGGGGTTGCAGGATTGTCGGGTGGTTGGTGGACCGTTCGTCGCTCGTTCCGGTGAACCTTTTTATGCTGCTTTTCGCTTTGGGGGGAGCCCATGGGGCCACCGTCGGGGAGCTGGAAGACCGCATCGGGGAGGAAAAGCGCGAATTGTCCCGGATGCGCTCCGAGCTGGAAGAGGGGCGCCGGCGACTGGCCGAACTTGCTGAAAAAGCCAAAAGCCAAGAATCCCAGATTTCCCAAGTGGAATCGAACGTAAAGCTCGGGGAGCAACTGCTGAACAGCTTGGATTCGACCGAGTCCCTGTACCGCCAATTGGTGGCCAAATCCCAAACCGAAGCCGCTCGGGCCCTGGCGACCTGGCGCGATCGGCGCCACCTCTTGGCCCTGCGGATCCGCCAGATGTACGAGAAGGGTCGCCCCAATCCCCAAACCAGTTGGATTGGAGCATCCGATCCCTCCGTTTGGGGAAGAACCCTCGCGGATTTTCGATCGGTGGTGGTGGCCGACAAGACCTTGATTCACCTGGTCCAGGTCCGCGAGGCGGCAGCGCGCAAGGAATTGCACGCCCATCGCCTGCGGGTGGAAGGGCTTGAGGAAATCACGGAGCAGAAACGTCAGGATTTGACCCAACTCGAACAGGAACGGCAGAGCAAAGTGGGGGTGCTTTCGGAATTGCGCACCAAAGAACAGTCCGAACGCAACCGGTTAGCCGAGCTAGAGGCCTCTCAAAAGGTGTTGGAAAAATTGCTTTCTGATTTGGAACACCGCCGCGAAAAGGCTGAAGAAGAGCGCCGCCACGCCCTGGAAGAATCCAAAAAGCGCGAAGAAGAACGCAAGCGCCGCGAAGAAGAACATCGCCGCGAAGCGTTGAAGCGCAAAAAGGAAGGCAAGCAGCCCCCTCCACCGCCCAAGGAACTGCCGCCACCCCCACCACCACCGCCCAAGCTCGATCGCGCCCTATCCGGACCACCTCCGGCCAAAAAAGGTCTGTGTTGGCCAGTACAGGGGGCAATCTTGTCCAAATTCGGCTTGGAAAAAAATCCTGTTTTGGGAACCGTCACCCGGAATTTGGGCATTGAAATCGCCGGGAAGGCCGATCAAATCGTGGTTTCGGCGGCAGGAGGTCGGGTCGCCGCCATCACGGAATTGCCCGGTCGCGGGAAGACCGTGATTCTTGAGCACGCAGGCGGCTATTTTTCCATCTATGGACAATTGGACAAGATTACAGTTTCGGTTGGGCAAGACCTCTCGGCCTGCGCCGGAGTGGGGCATCTGGCTCCCGAAAAGCCGCCGCGTGTCTATTTCGAATACCGGCACAATTTGAAGGCCGAAGACCCTTTGGAGTGGTTGACCCGATGAGAGCCCAAAACCCTCCCGAAACCATTTTTGGCCTTCAGGCTGCGGCAGCCCAGGGAAGATTCCCTTCGGTGCTTCTTCTCACCGTGCCCCGGGGCGAAGGCTTGCCATTGCTGTTGGACCTTGCCCAAGCCCTGCTTTGCACCCACACCGAAAACCTGGTGCCCTGCAACTCTTGTCCGGATTGCAAACAGTTCAGCTCGGGGCATTCTCGGGCCTATTGGTTGTTGCCCAATGTTTCCGAAGAAATGGCCCAAAAGATTGAACCCTATGGACCCGAGTCCATCCTCAAGGATCCTTGGACCGTGGCCACGCCGCCCCTTTCGGCCCAAATCCCGATTGGCGGAGAAGGAACCGATCCAACCTACCCGATGATGGTCGCCGGGGTGCGCGGTCTGGCCGGGCGCTTGGCAATGTCCGAAAAGCACAACCGCGTGGTGTTGGTGCCCTACGCTGATCAATTGAATCCGTCGAGCTCAAACGCCTTGTTAAAAATATTGGAAGAGCCGCCCGAACGGGTTTACTTCTTGATGGCCGCCTCGGCCGCCGAACGGGTGCTGCCCACCATTCGCTCGCGAAGCTTCTTGCAAGCCGTTCCTCCGCTGACGCCCGAGAGGGTGGAGGCCTTTCTCCAATCCCGCGGGTTCGAAGCCCAAGTGGCTCGCGAAGCTAGTGCCCGATCCTTGGGACGGCCCGGTGCCGCCCTTAGGCTTGCCGCTCCCCAGGCCATCGAGGCCAGAAAACGCGCCATCGAATGGATTGACCTCTGCCAAGGCCGGGACGCCGAGGCTGCGTTCTCGTGGATTCAATCCTCCGACGAACTTGCCGCCAAAGACCGCCGACCTGCTCAAATTTTGCTAGAAACTGCCCTTGGCGAACTGGAAGCGCGCTTGCGCTCTTCCACCAACCGACCTGACATCGAATCCCTGGAAGCACTTCGCCAGGGACTGGAGAAAGCCCTGAAAGACATATCTTATCACGCCAAACCGCAGATGGCCTTTGTGGCTTCTTGGCTCGGCGCCCATGCTTGATCACCTGGACATTCCTGGACCGTTGCTCGAGGTTTTGCGCGAGCGCGGCGTGCTGGAACGCGGCGAATTGCCAGCTCGTTTTTCCTGGGAGCCGCATGAACTGCGTCGACAAATCTTGTCCAATGTCGGCGAGTTTGGCATCAAAGGTTTTGAGAGCGCGGTCGCGGCCCTTTTGTCGGCTCGCGAGAACAAGGAAACCGTGGTCGTCCACGGAGATTACGATGTCGATGGAATGACCGGTATCGCCATCCTTTGGATGGCCTTGCGTCGGTCCGGAATCCATTGTGGATGGACCCTCCCGCGCCGTGAAGGCGAAGGCTACGGCTTATCGGACGCCTCGCTCGAACGCTGCCAACGCGGCGATGGGGTGTTTGGTTTGCCCGAAGGGGCCTCGCCCCAAGCGACCTGGGTGGTTTCGGTGGACACGGGCATCACCGCCGTGGCCCAAATCGCCAAGGCCAAAGAGCGCGGGCTCAAGGTGATTTTGACCGATCACCACCTGCCGGGCGAAGAATTTCCCGAGGCAGCCGAGGTCGTGCTCGATCCGCACCAAAGCGGATGCGCCTATCCCAACAAAGGGCTTTGCGGGGCCGCCTTGGCCTGGAAGCTGGGCACCGCGGTGATGCAAGCCGTCAACGCCGACGCGGAATCGGATCCCAACCGTCTGTTGCAATTGGTCGCCTTGGGGACCTTGGCCGACATGGTCCCGCTCACATTGGAAAACATCGCCTTGGTGCGCTTGGGGTTGATCGAACTCAAAGAGCGTCCTTTGCCTGGCGTCGCCGAGCTATTGAAGTCGGGCAGCATATCCACCCACTCGGTTCCGCGCGGACAGGATTTGGTGTTTCGGGTCACGCCGCGTTTGAACTCGGCCGGTCGCCTGCGCAAAGGCGAGGTCGCGGTTCGGCTTTTGTTGGCGGCCAACCAAGACGAGGCCCACCGCATGATGGAAGGGCTGGAGGCCTTGAACCACGAGCGCCAAGCCCTGGATCAAAGAATCACCACCGAGGCCTTGAACCAGGCCAAGCACCTTTGTGCTGCCGATGGCACCTTGCCCCAGGCCTTTTTGCTTTCGGGCGAGACTTGGCACGAAGGCGTTTCGGGAATTGTGGCCCAACGCATTGCCGAACGGTACGGAAGACCGACGTTGATTTTGGCCCCCGATCCGGGCCAGCCGCTGGAATGGCGCGGGTCGGGGAGGTCTGTGCCTGGAGTCGACCTCCATTCGGCCTTGGCGCGCTGCGCCCACTTGTTGGAAAAGTGGGGAGGTCACGCCCAAGCGGCGGGTCTTTCGCTTCGCAAGGACCGCACTGCGGAATTTCGCGCCGCCTTTGAAATTTCGGTCGCCGAAGCGCGGGCCGCGGCAGCTCCCAAAGCGGTGGCTGGGGAAGCTCGGGCCAATTTCGACGAGCTGACACCTGAACTTCTGGGCTGGATCGAACGCCTGGAGCCATGGGGACCGACCAATCTGGCACCCATGTTTTGGACAGATTCCGTCACGGTGACGAGCCTTTCGAAAGTGGGGGAGGGGAAGCATTTGCGCGCCTCTTTGCGCCAGGGCGAGCTCCAGTTGGACGGGATCGGTTTTGGCATGGGCGACCAGGCTTCCAAGCTGTCCATCGGGCAATCGGTTCGGGTGGCCTACCATCCCGAGTGGAACGACTTTCGGGGACGCCGCAATATCCAAATCCGCATGAAGGAGATCCGATGAGCACCCAAGCCCTTTGGGCCGGCCGATTCAGCACGGGAATGAGCGACGCCTTGCGGGCCATCAGTTTTTCGGTCCATTTCGATCGCAAGCTATTGCCCTATGATTTGCGAGGGTCGCAAGCCCATGCCCGGTCGCTGGGACGATTGGGAATCCTCTCCCCGTCCGAGGTCCAAAGCATTGTGGACGGGTTGGAAGGAATTTTTACCGAAAGCGCGGCGGGTGCCGATCTGTTCCTTCCCAGCGACGAAGATGTCCACATGGCCGTTGAACGGGTTTTGTCCGAACGGATCGGCGAACCGGGCAAGAAGTTGCACACCGGGCGCAGCCGCAACGACCAGGTCGCAACCGCCTTTCGACTGTATGTCCGCGACCACTGCCGCCGCATTTATGGACAGATTCTGTCGTTGCAAAGCGTGGTATTGGAGATCGCGCGATTGCACAAAGACACCGTGATGGCCGGCTACACCCACATGCAA
>CAIKAA010000156.1 GCA_903825275.1 uncultured Fibrobacterota bacterium
CATTTGACCCCGGTGGGCCTGCACCGTGGTGTAGACCATCGAGAGGCCCAGCCCGGTTCCCTTGCCGACGGGCTTGGTGGTGAAGAAGGGCAAGGTGGCGTTTTCCAAGACCGATTTTGACATGCCGATTCCCGTGTCCTGGACCTCCACCTCGATCCAATCCGGATCCGCGTTGCGAGTCTTCAGGGTCAAGGTCCCCGACTGGGGCATGGCGTCCACGGCATTGAGGCACAGGTTCATCAAGACTTGGGAGATGGCGTTGGAATCGCCAAGAATTGGATGCAGATCAGGATCCAACTCGGTCTGGATCAAGACCATGGATTGGGTCGTTCGATCCAAAAGCAGGATTTCCTCTTGGATCAGCCCATTCACATCCAATTGCGTTTCTTCTCGGGAATCGAGTCGGGCAAACCGCAACAAGCTCTGGACCATCTCTCGGCCCCGGACCGACGCCTTGGAAATCGTGTCGAAGGACCGGCAATTCGGGTCTTCTGGCGAAAGCGCGCCCATCCGCGTGGAGGCCTGCAACAGGATGGACGCCAGCACGTTGTTCATGTCGTGGGCGATGCCGCTGGCCAAAATCCCCAGGCCTTCCATTTTCTGTGCTTGAAGGTATTGGTCCTGGAGCGATTTGAGATTGGTGATGTCTTTGCCAAAAACGGAGACACCTTCGGTCCCGGAAGCCTGCACGATGGGATTGAGTGACCAGTCAATCGAGCGACCATCGGGAAGGGTTGTCTCGGTCTGAAAGGCGCCGTGATGGACAACCCGTTCCAAGCGCATCCGCCATTCGGCCTCCTTTTGGGGGGGCAATAACTCGTCGATCCGTGCTCCTTGCCGGGCGTGGGTGCCAAAGGTTGCTGTCAGGTAATCGGCAAAGGAGGTGTTGTAGGACAAAAGCTGGAAGTGGGAGTCGACCGACCAAATAAAGTCGCGGGTGCTTTCGATCAACGCCCGGACATTGGCCTGCGATTTTTGGATTTTGAGGTGGGCCGTTTCCAGCTCTCGGGTCCGTTCCCGGATTTTGGCTTCCAGGCAGGTCGTCAGTTCATGGAGTTGGAGGTGGTTTTGGATGCGCGCCAAAACTTCGGCAGATTGGAAGGGCTTGGTCACGTAATCGAGGCCACCGGCCTCAAAGCATTTCACCTTGTCGACCGGATCCCCCAGACCGCTGATGAACAGGACCGGGATCCTGCGGCTGGAATCGACCGATTTGAGCGTTTTACAAACCTCCAACCCGTCCATGCCCGGCATGATCACATCGAGGAGGATCAAATCCGGTGGTCTCAACGACACCGACCTCAAGGCGGTGGGGCCGTCGGTGGCGGTTCGAACGCGATATCCCTTGCCTTCGAGAATGGATGCCAACAGCAATAGACTCTCGAGTGTGTCGTCCACCACGAGGATTTCGAATTTTTCTGGTTCCAGTCGACTGGATTGGTTCAATGGAACATCCCTTCCCATAGGTCCCACAGCAATTTAAAGCGATTTTGGTGCAATATGCTGTAAAATCGTCCTAGCGGCCTAAGGGAATCGCCGCTTGGAATGGTGCGACAGAAAATGTCAAATCATTGATCCAGGATCGCCAGGATCGGTTTGTAATCCAATCGACGCGCCTTTTCCATCATCCACCCGCCAGTTTCCGGATCAAGCTGGATGATTTGTTCGATCCAACCCTCGATCGATTTGCGCATTCCGATCTCCAGAGCCTCCACCAACGTCGTTTTGAGCGCAAGTGGAATCGCCGCGACGGCGCTGGGGGTGGGCGTTTCGTAAAAGTGGGCGGCGAACCCCTCGGGAGGGCGGCGGACCACTGCCAGGGGTAGGTGGCGTTCCAAACTGCTGAGGATGGTGGCTTTCATGTAGGGCTTGGCGATGAAATCATCACATCCCGCATCCCGCATTTCCTGTTCTTCATCCCGAAAGGCGTGGGCGGTCACGGCGACCAGAATGGGCCGGAATTCGCCAACTTCCAGGTTGCGGATTTCCCAGGCGGTTTCCATCCCATCCAGGTAAGGCATCCGGCGGTCGAGAAAGACCAGGTGCGGTCGCCATTCTCGAAAGACTTCAAGACCCAACCTGCCGTTTTCCGCTTCCCGGATTTTGAATCCAAATGGCTCCAGAATCGAGCGCAAAAGACGACTGTTGTCCAATTGGTCTTCGACAATGAGGATTCGAAACTCATTGGCGTTTGTGATGGCGGCAATTTCCCCCTGCCATTGGGTGACTCGCGGCAGTTCACTTTCCAAAACAGGTTGGTACCCGACCGTAAATTGAAAGGTGGAACCCTTCCCGAGGGTGCTGGTCACTCTCAACTCGCCTTCCATGAGGCGGACGATTTGCTGGGTGATGGTCAGCCCCAAACCAGTCCCTTCATGATTGCCTAGCTGGACGAAGGGCTCCATGATCCGTTCCAGGTCGTCCGGTGCGATGCCGATGCCCGTGTCGGTGACTTCGCCGATGATCTGGTGATGGTCTAGCCCCTTGAAGCGACTCGCCGTGCAGAGCTTGATGCGAACCCCTCCCTGCTCGGTGTACTTGATGGCGTTGCCGATCAGGTTGATCAAGATTTGGCGAAGCTTGGCGGGATCGCTTTTCACAAAACGGGGGAAGGACGAGGACTGGTCGAGCTCCAGGCTCAATCCCTTGGCTTGGGCCCGCTGGTGGAGCATGATCGTGATATCGGCGATCAATTCGCCTAGATCGAAGACTTGGGGCTGGAGTTCCAGTTTGCCGGATTCGATTTTGGAAAGATCGAGGATGTCGTTGATGATCTCCAGAAGGTGGATGCCCGATCTCTGGATGGTTTGGAGGTTTTCGCGGTGTGCGCGATCGGGTGCGGATTCCTTTCGCAAAATCTCGGAAAAGCCAAGAATCGCGTTCAGCGGAGTTCGCAGTTCATGGCTCATCATGGCCAGGAAGGTGGACTTGGCCTTGTTGGCGGACTCGGCGGCTTTTCGCGCTTCATCCAATTCTTTGGTCCGTTCCTCGACGCGTTGTTCCAGCTCTTCCAAAATGTGGGCGTTTTCCAACGCGATCAAAAATTGGTTGGCGATCACTCCAATCACCCGCAAGCGATTGGGCGAAAACACGCTGGGAGCGAGATGGTTTTCCAGGTAGAGAAGACCGCGAATCCTACCCTGCTGGACCAAAGGCAAGCACAAGACGGATCGCGGGGCATTGGACGTTGTGTGGGGATCGTTGGCAAACCGATCGTCCAGGCGGGCATCGGCCACGATCAGGGACTCGGAAGTCCGCAGGACAAAATCCAACATCTTGCGACTCGCGGGGAGGGTCGCAAGACCTTCTGGATACGCCAATGCGTCGAGAGTCGCGGGGGATTCACTGTCCGCATGACCGACCATGCGCCAGGTTTCCTGAACGCAATCCAACAAAAGGCAACGGTCCGCACCCGAATTTTTCATCAATAGATCGAGCATGGCGCGGTAGAGGCCATCGGTCGTGGTTTCCAAGGCCATGGCTTGGGAAGCCAAGACGATGCTTTCCAGGTCGAGGTCTGCAGCGGTGATCCTGGTGGGATCCTCGCCTCTTTGGGCACTCTCTTTTTGCAGATGCATCGGGTAGCGCTGGAACAAGTCCTCCAACTTGGCCGTGGCACCCCATCGTTGACAATTTATGACGGCACGCTGAAGGTAGGCGGTGACTGGCTCGGAAAGCCCCATGGACAGGCAAGCCTCGGATGCCAATTCGGAAGCCAACACCGCTTCATTCCAAAACTGCCCTTCCTCGGCACCGCAGATCGCTCGTCCATACGCCAGGAGGGCTTCCGAAAACTGTCCGGACACGCGGTGTTTTTCGGCCAGCAAAAGGTCGTGTTTGTGTTGGAAGTTTACCGGCGCATGGACCGCGCCTTGCGCCAACATCACGAGGGTTTCTTCGACCACCTTGCGGTCGGCTTCCACTTCGGCAATGTTTTCCACCACCTGGAGAGAACGGGCGAAGGGGAGCCAGTACTCCATATAAAACGAAGCGGCACTCTGTTGATAGGGTGCGAGAGCCGCAAAATATCGGTCGGCCGCTTCTTTGTCGCGAAAGAGTTGGGCGATCAGGATTTTTGTGGAGTAGACGAAGCAGAGGCCCAAGAAATCGCTGCCGGTTTCCATGATGGGAATGTCGGTGCGATCATCGAAGAATTCATTTTGCCATTGGTCGGGGTGATCCGATCGGCTGGCTGCCAACTTTTGGATTCCCGACAACACCGCATAGGTGGTCTTCTTCTGGGACAGCATGTCCACGGTTTGGTAAAAGCCACACAGGTCCAAGCCGGTGCGAATGGCTTCCTCCAGGGGAGTGCCCGCGAACAGGGCGTGTTGCAGGTAGGTGGCGGTGATGTAGCCGCAGTAATCGGTGTTCCCCGTGTCGCGGCAAATTTGGTAGGCCTGCATGAAGGTCGGGAGCGTGGCGTGCAAGGGCTCGAGGTTCGATTGCAAAAAACAGGTGTAATGGACCAGCACGTTGCCCCAAACCGCCTTGAAGGGAGCCGTCTCGCAAAGCGACCGGGCGATTTGATCCACACGGATTGCGCTTTGGAGATCGCGCATCATCGTCTTGAAATAGATGAGTTCCCAGCTGATGAAATACGGTGTGGCCGCCGACAGGTACCGACCTTGGATGCACAAGTCCAGGTATTTTGCCGTGAGCAAGGCTCCCAGTGCGGGCCGCCCCCGCATGGCCGGAACCACGGTGGCTTGAAGGACCATCGTGAGGTGGTCGAACCGGTCGTTGGGATGGTCCAGGTAAGTTTGCCAATCTGGCAAATCGTCAAAGGCAGACAATTTCTGGCAAAGCTCCAGGGTGCACTGGATGGCTTCTTCCCAACTCGGATGATGGGGCACGACAACCCCCAGGTCTTCCAAGCTTTGCAGGGAAAGCTCGAGGGAATCGTCCAGGCGTTGGAGGTTGGAATAGCGAAGGGCCAGGAAGCTATTGGCCTGGGCCCGAACAACGGCCGTAGGCGCATGGGTGGTTGTCACCTTGACATAGGGGATCAATTCGTCGAAATGTCCGGCCATGTAGGACAATTCACAAGCCAGGAGATAAACCTGGAGCGACAAGTCGATCTCGGTTTGCCAGCAGGTAGGGGGAAGGAATTTTTCGGCGGCTTTGGTGTAGGCGAATCCCGATTCGAAGGCTGATGCGGCCTTGGCCTGTTCGGCGGCATCGAGGTTGCAGCGAACCAACCGGATTCGTTCTTCCGAAGCCGTAATGAGGGGTTCAACCTGGTTCAAGTGGTCGGCGGCCAACAGGTTCCAACGGGGCACGCCGCGCACTTGGGCCTGTTTTAGCCAGTGATGGCCGATCTTGAGGTGACCTTGGTCGCGATCGCTCTCCTCCATCAGGCCGCTGGCCGCCTGCTGCAAGCGGTCGTGTCCAAAGGCGAATTCGAGGTCTCCAGAGGGTTCGAGAATGGATTCCTTCACGGCCAGCTGGACGAAATCCAGGATCGAATCCAATCGAGTTCCCGTGATCTCGGCAAGCACCGTCGGCTCAAAGCTGTGCCCAATCAAAGCGGCCTGGGCGAGCACCTGTTGGAGGGCGGGATCCAAGTGCCTCAATCTCGCGATCGTGTAATCAACGACATTTTCTGACAGGGTCTGGGCCTCGATCGCCGCGATGTTCCACTTCCAGCATGATGCCGATCCATCATATTGAAGGTGGCCATCCTTGTACAATCCAGACACAATCTGCCGCAGGAAGAAGGGATTGCCCGAGGTTTTGCGGTAGAGCAATTGGGCCAGGTCCATCACCTCGCTCTGGGACCTGTGGAGAGTGTCGGCCAGAAATTGCCGAACAGCCTCATGGGACAGGTCGGTCAGGAGAATTTGCCGAATGGCGAGGTCGCTGGCTTCGCATTCCCGCAAGAACAAGCCCAAGAGGTGGCTGCGGTCCACTTCATTGTCGCGGTAGGCACCGAGAAGTATGAGGCCCTGAATTTCGGGATTGATCAAAAGGCTTTTGATCAGGTGGAGGGACGCCGCATCCACCCACTGGAGGTCGTCGAGAAACAGCACCAGTGGCGTCTCGTTCGAAGCGATGGCAGCCATCAGGCGGCCAAACAAGTAGTGGAGTCGGCTTTGGGTTCCCTGGGTCGCGGTGGCCATCGCGGTGGGTTGGGGTCCGAGGATCTTTTCCAAGGACGGAAGGATTTCTAGGATCACCTGCCCGAAATCCCCCAGGGCTTTTTGCAAATTTTGGCGCCAAACCAAAAATTGGTTTTCTGGAAGGGTGAGCAGATTGGCCACGAACCCGTCAAAGGCCTCGCGGATCGCCGTATAAGGCTGGTGGCGTTGGAATTGGTCGAATTTCCCTTCGAGATAAATCCCTTGGCGGGCTTCGGCCAACCCTTTCAGGCTGCGGATCAAACTGGATTTCCCGACGCCAGAATAGCCGCCAACGACCAACAAACTGCGTTCCTCTTGTTCTAGGCGAACCAAGACATCCGACAGTTTTTCCAAATCGGCTTCGCGGCCATACAAATTTCCAGGGAACGTCAGGTGGTCCGGAGCGTCGAGTCGACCCAATTCAAACAGGGACCATTCCTTTCCTGCCTGCCCCAAATCCAGACAGGTTTGCAGGTCAGAGCGAAGGCCCTTGAGCGTTTGGTAGCGCTGGGAGGGGTCTTTGGCCATCATGCGGACCACGATCTGACTCAAGATTTCGGGAACTTGGGGATTCACCGCCAAAGGAGTCGGGGCAATGACGGCAACCTGCTGGTAAGTCAGTTCCAAGGCGTCCTTGGATTCAAAAGGCATCCTGCCCGTCAACCATTTGAAGAAGAGCACACCCAGCGAGTAGATGTCGGTCCGCGTGTCGGGGGCAAGTTGGCTGCGGCCGGTTTGTTCGGGAGCCATAAAGGAAGGGGTATTGCCTTTGCCGGGTTGGGGCAACAACCAACAACGGCCATCAAGGTCGATCGTCAGGGTCTCGTCGTTGAGGGTGCCGAAATACCCGTGAGTCTTTTGCCAGTTCTGCAAGGCTTCTATGGCCAAAAGGGCGTTTGATAGAAAGGTGACCATGGAGACCTCCTGTTTTAGGCATGAATATATTCTTCCAAAACAGCCGGGATCGATCTGTAATTCAACCGCTTCTTTTGGGGAACGATCGATTCGCAACCAATCGGTTTTTTGGGCGATCAAAGATTCCGATGGCTGCGATGGTCCAGCCTAAGCCACATCCTGTCCAGTGGAGGCAGTGTAGATCTTGTACCATTCTTCCAAGCTCAAGCGGATTTTGGCCGCTTCGACCGAGTGTTTGATTCGATCAATTTTGCCACTCCCCACAATGGGAACCAATCCTGCCGGATGGGCTAACAGCCATGCATAAACGATCTGGTCGATGGAGTCTAAATTCCTGTCGGCGGCAATTTCTGTCAAGGCGTGGTGGATTCTCCAGCCCTTCTCGTCGCTTGGATTCATCAGTTTGCCGCCGGCCAAAGGAGACCAGGCCATGGGCTTGATTTGTTCCTTCAAACAGAAATCCAGGTTCCCGTTCCCAAACGCATCCAGGCAGTAAGGTGAAATCTCGATCTGATTGGTGACCAGTTTTTCGTCGGTGTGGGCGCCGAGCATGGCGAATTGACTCGGCGAAAAATTGGACACCCCAAAATGCAAGACCTTGCCCGCCTGCTTCAAGACCGAGAAGGCCTTGGCCATTTCTTCCGGGTTCATGAAGGGAGCGGGGCGATGGACCAGAAGCAGATCGAGGTAGTCGGTGCCCAG
>CAIKAA010000157.1 GCA_903825275.1 uncultured Fibrobacterota bacterium
ATAGGGGTTGCGCTGGAAAATGGAGCGCTCCCCTTTGCGACCAGACATCAGTGGGTGAGCTGGGGAATCCGTCGCCAGCTCGCGCATCGCCACTTCGATCGCTGCGCTGTCCTTGAGAACCTCGGGGGCGTGGGCTGGCTTGAAGGGAAGCGGCTCGAAGGCGTCGATGCGGCTCAGGTAATGCAAAAGAAGGGATCCAAATACGATCAGCACCACAGCGGCAGCCGCCGACATCCCCAGCAATCCAATTTTCTTGATCATCGAAGGGGCTCCTTATTGGTGCAAGTGGATGAACTCGTCGTAACGAGGATCCTGCGAAGGGACTGTCTTGTGACGGGAAATGGTCGTTTGGACGACAAACAAGTAGAGGCAGAAATAGGCCAAGGCCGGTCCAAGGTCGAAGACCGACATTTGGGGACCGATGCCGCCTTCCAAATTCAGGGTCGGGATGGTCATCCAATACAGGTCGAAGAGCTGGGCACCCAACAACCACAGGGCCCCAAGCCCCAGCAAAGTGGGATTGCGCTTGACCTTGCGGCGCATGAGGTAGAAGAAGGGAACGACGAAGTGCGCCACGATCAGCGCCAGAGACACCGCCGCCCAGCCGTTGTCCCAGCGGTCGCGGAACCAAACGGTTTCTTCCGGAAGGTCGGCATACCAGATGATCAGCATCTGGCCGAAACCGATGTAGGCCCAGAACACCGTGAAGCCAAACAGCATTTTGCCCAAGTCATGAATGTTGTTCTCTCCCACGATCCCTTCAAAGCTGCCACCCTTGCGGCGATGCCAAAGGGTGAACAGGGTGAGCATGGCCAAGGCGCTTTGGAAACAGCCCACGAAGGTGTAGACGCCAAACATCGAGCTGAACCATTTGAAGTCCAAGCTCATGAGCATGTCGAAGCCCAGAATGGAGATTCCAGGTGCCCAAAGGACCAGAAAGGCCGCCGCCAGCCGGGTGTTGTGAACGGTGTGGATCTCGTCTCCGTCCCGGTCTTGGGCCAACGACCAGCGCCGCCACAACCGAGTGATCGCAATCACCAATCCCAAGAAGACCAAGTCGCGGATCATGAAGCCCTTGAGGTTCAGATACCAGTGCTTGCTCTCCAGGAAGTGATGGAGGGGATGGGGGAGAGTGGCCTCGTCCATCCAAGCCCAGACGCGTCCTTTGCCCAACAGCACCAGAGGCAAATAGAGCACGAAGGAAATGGGCAGAATCGCGGTCATGGCTTCGGTGACGCGACGGAATCCGACACCCCAGGCGGCATTGGCCACGTACTGGATGGCTTGGATGAACGCCGCTCCCAGTCCGAGATAGGTGACGAACATGTAGCCGATCAGGACCGTTTTCCAAGCCCGTGCTGGATCGGAGGCGAAACCTCCTGCACACAGCGCCAGGCCGATTCCGGCGAGGGCAAGATGCAGCGTCTTTTGCTTGGAGGGATAGGCGAAGGGACGGCCTTCGGGAAGGTGAATTTCTCCATGGCTCATGACTTGGTCGCCTGGGGCTTGGATTTGCTGGTGTCGATCACGGGCAGGGTGGCGTCGTCGGCCATCGGGCCATAGGCTTTTTGGACCGCGCGAATGTAATGGATGGCCGCCCAGATGTCGTGTGCCAAAATCTGCTTGCGGTAACCGGGCATCGAGGGACCTCCGTACCAAACTACGTGGAATAAGGCGGCGTCGGGATAGTTGCGGATCTTGGTGGATTGCAGCGATGCTGGCTTGGGATACGGATCCACAATGGGACCGTCTCCGGTTCCCCAGGTGCCGTGGCAAACCGCGCAATACATGCGGTACACCGCTTGGCCGCGTTCCAGAACCGCAGCGGTGCGGGGCAGTGGATTGGCCAACTGCTCGCCCGCGGTTTTGCGAATGACCTCGACGCTATCGCCAGAACCTTTTGGGTAGGCGAACGGCTGGTAGTCGACCGAAATCGTCCCCTCCGCGGGTTGGCGCATTCCCTGGACGGGCACGTTGTTGCGGCCGGAATCGGCCTCGGCGGCCAGGCGATTTTGCCCTTGGGTCTTGATGGTGGGTTCGTCGTACATATTGGGCGCGTATTGGCCGATGGATTGCCCATCGCGGCCCATATTGCAACCCGTCAGGAATGTGGCGACAAAAACTGTTGTCAATAAGATCTTGCGCATTTAGGCATCTCCTTTGCCGACAACGCGAATCTCGATGGCACCGGCTTCGCGGAGCATGGTCTCGAACCGAATGGCATCGAAACCTGGTTCGCTTTCTGGAATCCAAAGGGCGAATTTGTCGTCGGTGAAGCCTAGGTCGAGGGGTTTGTCGACTTGGAAGGGCAATCCGCAAAACAGAAGCATCCCCCCGAGATTCGCGAAGGCCGAGAGAAGGACTGTGAGTTCGAAGAAGATGGGAACCCAAGCCGGCCACGAGAGCATGGGTTTGCCACCCACCCAGATGGGAAAGTTCACCGCCGAGGTCCAGCTCAAGAACCAGATCGCGAAGGAGAGTCCCGAAAGCCCACCCAGCAGCACGATCCACGGAAGCCGCGAGGCGGGAATCCCCATCGCCTCATCCAGGGTGTGTACGGGGAACGGCACGAAGGCATCCCACTTGCGGAATGCGTTTTTCTTTTTCATCTGGCGGGCGGCGAGGATGATCGCCTTCGGCCCGTCGAAATAACCAAGGATGCCCTGTTCAGTCATGGTCGTGGCTCTCCCGGATCTGACGGAGGGTGTCTGGATGGAACGCCTTCATTTCCGCCATGTTGCAAACCGGCAAGACCCGGCAGAACAACAGGAACAGCGTCATGAATTGGCCGAAGGATCCGATCAGGATCGCGAAATCCCAAAGGGTCATGATGTAGGTTCCCCACTGGGGCATCACGAAGGCGCGCGAGAGCGTGACGAGGATCACGTAGCGCTCGAACCACATCCCGATGTTGACAAAAATCGACAACAGGAACATGAGGGGAATGCTTCTTCGGATCGCCTTGAACCAGAAGAACTGGGGGGTGATCAGGTTGCAGCTCATCATGATCCAATAGGCCCATCCAAAGGGCCCGAAGGCGCGGTTGGCGAAGGCGAATTGTTCGAAGGGAGCGCCCGAGTAAAAGGCGATGAAGAATTCGGTGATGTAGCTGAATCCGACGATCGACCCGGTCAGGAGGATGATCTTGTTGATCGTTTCCAGATGGTCGAGGGTGATGTAGTCCTCGAGATGGAACAACTTGCGGGCCGGGACCAAAAGGGTCACCACCATGGCAAAGCCCGAGAAAATGGCTCCCGCGACGAAGTAGGGCGGGAAGATGGTGGTGTGCCAGCCGGGCAGGATGGAAACCGCGAAGTCGAAGGACACGATGGTGTGTACAGATAGAACCAGTGGGGTCGCCAAGGCCGCGAAGATCATGTAGGCCGATTCGTAGTGGACCCAATGGCGCATGCTTCCCCGCCAACCCATGCTGAACAGACTGTAGAAGAACTTGCGGACCGGGTGCTTGGCGCGATCGCGCAAGGTGGCCAAGTCAGGGATCATTCCCATGTACCAGAATAGGACAGAAACTGTCGCGTAAGTGCTGACAGCGAACACGTCCCACATCAAGGGCGAGCGGAAGTTTGTCCACAACGGACCGCGGAAGTTGGGGTAGGGGAAGACCCATAGGATGGCCAACCAGGGACGCCCGGTGTGGAGCATCGGGAAGATGCCCGCGCAGGACACGGCGAACACGGTCATGGCCTCGGCGGCGCGGTTGATGGAGGTGCGCCAGTTTTGCCGGAACAAGAACAGGATCGCCGAGATCAGGGTTCCGGCGTGACCGATGCCCACCCAGAACACGAAGTTCACGATGAACGATCCCCAATCCATCCGGTTGTTGATGCCCACCAGCTTGGTGCCGATCGTCAAAACCATCGTCCAGGCGATGATGTAGCCGAACAGGATCGTCTTCGAGGTGGCGAGTCCCAACCACCAACCTTTGGATCCCCAGCGTTCGGTCGGACCCGCGACGTCGAGGGTGATGTCGTGGATTGTTTTGCCCCCGGTCACCAGGGGGCGTCTCTGGCGCAAGGACTCGGTGTTACTCATGCTCGGCTTCCTTTGCGGTATGGGCCTTGCTGTTTTCCGTGGCTTCCTTCGACGAGTTCTTCAAGGCGACCGCGGCGGAGACCGCTTTTCGGTCGGCGGTGTGCCGAACTCTGGGGAGGAAGGTGACGTTGGGTTTGATCTGCAACCATTCCAGAACCTTGTAGCCGCGTTCGGCTTGGATCAAGCGGGAAACCTTCGAGTGCGGATCCTTGATGTCTCCGAACACGATCGCCTCGGCCGGGCAGCTTTGCTGGCAGGCGGTTTGGATGTCGCCATCGGGGACCTTGTTCAGGCCAAGCTCCTTCGATTCGTAGCGGGCGTTTTGGACGCGCTGGACGCAGAAGGTGCACTTCTCCATCACGCCGCGCGAGCGGACCGTGACTTCGGGGTTGAAGGCCATCGCCAGCGGAGCGTTCGGCGTGCGTCCGTCGTCGGTTTTTTCATAGAGATCGACCAAGCCCTGGCTCTTCCAGTTGTTTGTCCAATTGAAGCGACGCACTTTGTAGGGGCAGTTGTTGGCGCAATACCGGGTGCCGATGCACCGGTTGTAGGTCATCTGGTTCAAGCCGTCGTCGGAATGGGTCGTGGCCAAAACCGGGCAGACCGTTTCGCAAGGCGCGTTGTCGCATTGCTGGCAGAGCATGGGCTGGTGGGTGACCTGAGGTTCTTCCAGGCCGCCGTGGAAGTAGCGGTCGATCCGCAACCAGTGCATGTCGCGACCGCGGCGCACTTCCTCGAATCCGACCATGGGGACATTGTTTTCCACATGGCAGCCAACCACGCAGGCGGAACAGCCGTTGCACTTGTTCAGGTCGATCGCCATGCCCCATTGTTGCTCGCTGGCGAACTTGGGGTCGCCCCAGAAGGTGAAGAGTTTGGCATGCTCCTCGGGAGTGCCGATCTTCTTGTCCTTGGAGTACTCGTCCCAGTTGACCTGGATGGCGATCTGTCGCCATTCTCCATCGCCTGGTTTTTCCTGATGGGCGATGTCGTGGGCGGCCTGGGTGGTGGAAAGACGTCCGTCGCGCGCTTCCTTGGTGGCGATAGCCGAGAGGGGATCGATGACGGACACACCCGTACCAAACCCGGAAAGTCGAGAGACGCGGACCCCCACGGTCGGGATTTTGGAGGCCATTCCCTTGCCATCGGTGGCGTAGGCGATTTCGGTCCAGATGGGCAGCTCAGGATTGCCCCGCAGCATGCGCAGCGATGCGGTGCGACCATATCCCAGCGCGATCCCGACCACATCTTTGTGCATTCCGGGGACGACAAAAACTGGCAATTCCAAGGTGCCCGACGGGGTTTCCAATTTGACGATGTCTTCGGTCTTCACGCCGAGTTCGGCGGCGCGCTTGGGACCCATCAGAGCCGCATTGCCCCAGACCATTTTGGTCACCGGATCGGGAAGTTCCTGGATGTGTGGGTTGTTTCCCTGCGAACTGTCGCGCATCCCGGCAGCCCAGTAGGGCGCGATTTCCAAACTGGTGATGGGCTTGGGCGCTTGGTCAAGATCAGTCAGATTCTGTCCAACGACAGGACGGGCCGAACTGGATCCTTCGCGCAAGGCGCGGACCGAGGCGCTGGTGAATCCGCCATTGCGCAGGCTGTCTTCCCAAAAGGCTTCGAAAGTGCCTGCAACATTGGACGACTTCTGCAGGTCTGCCCAAAAGGAGCGCACGGCACCGTGGGCGTCCATCGCTTGCCAGGGAGTGGTCTTGCCCAGGGCCTTGGTCCAGCCCAAAAGCGAATCGGTGGCGGACCGGACTTCCTTGTAGAGCGGGGAGATCGTGGGTTGGGCGAGTAGGTAGACGCCTTTTTGCGGTTCGGCGACATTCCAGTCTTCCAGCCAATGGGTGGTGGGAAGGACCAGGTGGGCTTTTTCGGCGGTTTCGTCGCGATGCAACGTGACCGACACCACGGTCCTCACCTTGGCCAAGGCCTTTTGGAAACCCGACGATTCGGGAAGCGAATAAACCGGGTTGATGCCATCGATGAACAGCACGTCCACCCGGCCCGATTCCATGTCCGAGATCAACGCGGACAATTCCTGGCTTCCGGTTTCGAATTGCAGCGACGGCGAGAGGGTTGCGTCGAGCACCGCGCCTTCGGCTCCCAACAGGATGTTGAGGATGCCGGCGGCGAATTGCCCGCGCACGGTGTCGGCGGCCAAGACCACGGCCTTGCCCTTGTGGGCGACCAGATCCACCGCGAGGGCCTTCAGTGTGGCGGCGGGAATTCCAGCCAGGAGAGCGAAGGATTCGACGCTGTACTTGGAAAGGATGGACCCGAAGCGGGCATCGGAAACTCCCAAAATGCGGGACACCTCGGCGGCCAGGGCGAAGCCCGCGTCTGCGATCAGGCTTTGGCGGATGACGATTCTGTCGTCGGCATTGGTTCCCGTGTGGGTGACCAGACCACCGATGGTCGTCAGGCGCAGCGGCTCTTGGTTGGTGTCCAGGTCGCGACGGCGCGAGAGGTCCTTGGCCAAATCCAATCGGCCCCACGACAGGTTCAGGAAATCCGAACCCAGATCCAAAATCCGATCGGCCCGATCGAGCCGAACGCGGGGAAGCAAACGGGTCCCGTGAAGGCGTTCCTGAACCTTGAGGGCGGCGTCGGAAGAAATCGGATTCCAGACCACATCCTTGCCATCCGCGAAAGAAGCGAGAAAGGCCGACAAGGCCTTGCGCTTCACTTCGGAAGGATAGGCTCCCCGCAGGTAGCGGACAGATTTTGCCTTGGGCAGAACGGCGAGCAAAGCCTCGTCGAAGGCCTTGAGGGAGGTTGCTTGGGCGGCGACCAGCGGAGCTTGAAGGCGTTCGGGATCGTAGAGGTCGTAAGTGGAGGCCTGGGCGGAAGCGCAGAGGGCACCTCGGCCGACCAGGCTCGGTTTGCGCCCCTCCAGCTTGATAGGGCGACCGTCGATGGTCTTGACCAAAACTCCGCAAGCGTCGGCGCACCCTTGGCAAGTGCTGGAGTACCAGACCTTGGCACCGGGAGTGAACTGATCGGGTCGGTTGACTTCGGGCACGATTTTTTCGACAGGGCGTGCGCAGCCGGCAAATCCTGCCACGGCCACACCCGCCCCCATGATCTTCAGGAATTCGCGCCGGGCTCCATCGGTGGGCTCGGCGAGCAATTCAGGATTTTGGAATTCGTTCAAGTTCGCCGGAGTTTTGTCGCCCAGGCGTTCCTCGGCGCTCTTCCACTCGTGGGCTTCGTTCGTGTCGAACATGTGCTCTCCGCTCAGTAGTGGCAGGTCTGACAGGTGGTGGGGGCGTTGTGGTGACCGGTCGCGGTGCTGTCGCGATGGCAGTTCACGCACCAGCCCATGGTCAAGGGAGCCCACTGCTGCACGACGTTCATTTCCTGAATCGGGCCGTGGCAGGTTTGGCAGACCACTCCCGCCGCGAGATGCTGGCGGTGGTTGAATCGGACAAAATCTGGCAGATCATGGACCTTGGTCCATTCCACGGGCGTGCCTTGGTTGTACCAGGAAACCAGCTGCTTGAGCTTGGGGCGGTCTCGCGTGGGAATCGCGGCGTGGCAGTTCATGCACACTTCCAGGCTGGGCAGCACGCCCTTGGATCCGCGGTCGATTCCGGCGTGGCAATAGAGGCAGGGGATCTTGCGCTGTCCGGCATGGAGCTTGTGGTTGTAGTCCAACGGCTGGGCTGGCTGGTAGCCCTGGTTGGCGTAGTAGAAAAGGTTCGAGGTTCGGCGCCAAGCGTCGGGGACGATGGCGAAGAACGCCGCGAGAGTCACGACTGCCAAAAGAGCCAGGGCGCCGGCGAAGGTCGAGATGGATTTGCTCTCAAGGGGCATGGCGGAACCTTTCCCGAGTCTGACAGATTTTGTCTTCAGCGATCTTCTTCAAGTGGAGTACCTGCGAGTTGTCTATGAAATATCGTTGGGACTAAGTCTTAATCTAATATTTCGCGAGACATTTCAAGGCACTTTGCTGAGGTAGACTACCACTTCTAGATGCGGAGTTTGGGGATAAAAATCAATCAGGAATAGTTTATCCAAAAGGTATTTATTTGCCAAAAATTGTCTCAGGTCCCTGGCCAAGGTGTCGTGACTGCAGCTGACATAGCGGATTCTTCGAGGACCGCTCTCCAGCAACCGCTCAAGAGCCAGCGAGGTCAATCCTTGGCGGGGCGGGTCCACGACCACCAAATCAGGGGAAATTTTCCCGGATTGGATCCGGCGACCCAGCCATTCCTCGACGGGCATCTGGTGAAAAAAAGCCTTCTTCAAATTCGATCCTGCCCAAATTGCCGCCAGCGGATCGCTTTCAATGGCGTGAACAGTTTCGAACCGGTCTTGCAGATGTCCTGCAAAAAGGCCCACCCCGGCGTACAGGTCCCAAGCTTCCTGTCCATCGGCCCCATCGATCACGAGATCAACCATTCGGGGAACGAGCCCCAGATTGCTTTGGAAAAAGCCATCCACGGCGAAGTGGAAGGGGCGACCATTTACCAGGGCGATGACCGACTCGCTCCGAGGATCTCCGGGGCCTTTGAGTCTTCTGGATCCCTGGGCACCCCAGGCGAACACGGTCCGTTGGCGACGGTCCGCCCAAGGGTCGGAGGGAATGTTCCCCAGACTCTTCCACGCTCCTTGCAATTCGGGGGCGAGGATGGGGCATTCCTGGAGTTCGACGGTTTGGCGGGTCCCCGAGGCGAAAAAACCCCAGGCACCCCCTTGGCGGGATGGTGGCTGGAATTGGGCGCGATTGCGGAAGCCCCACGGGTTCCCCGACACCATCTCGATTTCAGGCCAGGATTCCATCTTCCCCAGTCGTCGCAAAGAGTCTTCCAGCATGGTTTTCTTGGCGCGCAATTGGGCATCGTAGGACAAAAATTGCCAAGAACAACCGCCGCATTCGCCAAAATGGCGACACCGGGGGGCGACGCGATCCACCGAGGGCTCGAGGATTTCCAAAACCTTGGCTTCCAAGAACCGACCTTTGTCGGCGGTGACTTCGGCCAGCACCCGTTCCTTTGGACAAGCGCCTTCCACGAAGATGACTCGTCCCTGGTGGCGGGCCACGGCGCGTCCACCGGTGGCCAGCGACTCACACCATAGTTCCAATTGATTCAACTTGCACCCCGTTCAAAACCCTCGCCGAAGGGATTACTTCGCGGGGCAGGAGAAGTTTGCAAAGGCTCCTTTGTCGACCAGCAAGACGGGAACCTTGGTGTTGTTGCGACCCACGGAATCCAATTGGACGTCGGCCTGGGCACCAGAATAGATCGTGGGCGGTGGCAAGTGGCCGAGCAAGGCCAATTGGGCCGCATCCCAACCCAATGCGGCCAGTCGGTCCGGGGCATCGGACCCATTGGCCTTCCATTTTTGCGAAAAGGTTTTCCATTCGGGTCGCGATTCATCGGGAACGTTGTCGGTCACCACCAAGGCACCGTCCATCCGCCCAACGGTTTCGAGCAAGAACTGCCGCGAATGCCATCCCGAGGCGCCGACCCAATGCGGTTTCATGCCGATCGCGGTTGCTTGTCCTGCCAAGGCGGCGGCTTCGCTGGGACTTTCTCCCGGTGAAAAGATCAATGGGGTGAGCTTGGTCGTGTCCTGGCCCCGCCGCCGAGCCAGATCCACCGAAATTTTTCGCAAGGATTCCAGTTGGGCCCGGAAATCATTGTTTCCAGAGGTGTAATTGCGCAGCCATCCGATCCGACCTCCCAGTCGCGTGAACTCCGCCCGGAACCCCTCGCTGACCGCGTCCCCGAAGTCGCCCTTGGGCCAAAGGAGGAATGCCTCGGAGATCTTGAGACAATTTTTGACTTGCCGAGCGGCTTCGATTCCCTGTTGGGTCGTCGTCACGTTCACCTGCCAGGCGGACGGGGCGAGCTTGGAAACACCCGGGCTGGTGGCGGCAGGAAACAAAAGGGGAACTTCGGGAGCCCAGCGCGCCATCTCCTGGGCGACAGCCGACGAGGTATTGGAAAGCAATGGACCCACCACGGCGCGGGGATGGACCACGCGCAGCAGGCCGCGAACGAGTTGGGCCGCCAAAATTGGGTCGGAAGGTTCGTCGACCTGAATCGCGAGGACATTGGCGGTCTCGGCGGCCAATAGGGCGCCGCGCGCCACCCGTTTGCCGATGGGTGCATAGGCTCCCGTGGAGGGAAGCAAAACCACCAGAGGTTTTCCAAAATTGGCCGAAAAGGCCGTGGCGAGGTCGGCGA
>CAIKAA010000158.1 GCA_903825275.1 uncultured Fibrobacterota bacterium
CACTCCAGTCCTTTGGCGGCGTGGATCGTCAACATCCGGATCCCCGCGTCGCTTTCCGAGCTCGCCAACGGCAATCCCGCCAGGGCCTTTCGCAGGACCGATTCTTCCCGATTGCTCCGGAACAACACGCATAGCTGTGACGGTTTATGTCCAAGCGTCAATTCGTGGACCAGTCGGGACCGGATCCAATCGGTTTCCTCTCGTGGGTCGCGGGCCCGATACCAGATTGGATTCTGGCCACCGCCGTCCTTTCTTCGCGCGACCAAGAGCTTCCGAAAAATTTCCGGCTTGTCGGGAAAAATTTGGTTGGAGGCGTTTAGGATCGGCGAAAGGCTTCGGTGATTTCCGGTAAGCGACAAAATTCGTCCATCCGGAAGGTCGCGCCGCCATTCCAAGATGTTGCGCAAATCCGCGCCGCGAAATCCGTAGATGGCTTGGTCATCATCGCCCACCGCCATCAATCGCTTCGATCCCTGCGACAAGATCTTCAAGAGCCGGTATTGGGTTCTGTCGGTATCTTGGTATTCATCGACAAAAAGTGTTTTGGCGCGTTCCCTCCACCGCTCGGCAAGGGAGACGTCTCGTTCCAGCGCAAGCAGTGCCGCCGAGATCAAATCGTGCAACTGGGCGATCCCCAATCGTCGTTTCCAGCTTTCCCAATCCCTCCAAGCTTCCACATGTTGCAACTCCCCCGGCGTCGATGCCGCCAAACGGTTGGGGTCGCCCCATTCGGCGAGCATTCGGGTCCATTCCGCCGGCGACGGCGGCGTTTGGGTATGGGTCCGGAAACGCTGCTGCCAAAATTCGGCCGAAGCCTCCGACCCTTCGTGCTCCGCCAAGAGCTTGGGGGGTGCCGACCAACCCGCCGCGATCCAGCCTTGGCCTGAATTTTCGGAAAGCAACGCCAAGCCCAGGGAATGGAAGGTGCGAATTTCGGGTAGGTCCTGGTTTGGCCCAAGCAAAGAGCCGACCCGTTCGCGCATTTCCTGGGCGGCCTTGCGGGTAAAGGTGAGCGCGAGGATTTCCGAAGCGGGAGTCCCGTCGGCGAGTTCCAGGGCCAAGCGACGGGTGAGCGTGGTGGTTTTGCCGGTTCCGGCGCCAGCAAGGACCAGCAAGGGGCCGGTATCGAAATCGTGCTCCAAAACAGCCTTCTGGGCCGGCTCTAGGCCATGGCAAAGGCGCTCAAGCGCACGGGATCGCTTCTCGGAATCGGACATGGAGTGTCCTAGGATAGCATTTGTTCACCAAATTCGGGTCTCGGACGATCTGGGCTGACCTGCCGAGAAACCGCTTAGGGTCTGTTAAGGCCAAATCATCCCTATGGCGGAGGGAGATTTTTTCGTCCACCGCGAAGCAACCGGAGAAACTAGCCTGGGCGCCTAATTTCGAGGATTGCGACAAAGGTGGACGGTAAAAGATCCGACGAGATTGGATGAGTTATTTCTTGACAGGCCCTTAAGTCGGAAATCGTAAGACGGCGTTACCTTTGGAGGGTGATCCAGTTCTTGCATGTCAACCACACCTACGACGGTACCTGGAAGGGAATCGAAGACATCACCTTCCGGATCGAAGCCGGAGAGTTTGTGTTTTTGACCGGAACCTCTGGCGCGGGCAAGACCACGCTTCTCAAACACATCTACATGGAAGAACTGCCCGATTCTGGTCGAGGTGGGCGTGTGGTTGTCAGTTTTCCCGGGGTTGAGGCCTATGATTCGAGTCGAGTGAATCGATCGGGCATCCAAACCCTACGACGCGAAATCGGCGTGGTGTTCCAGGACTTTCGGTTGTTGACCGATCGCGATGTTTGGGAAAACGTGGCCTTCGCGTTGCGGGTGCGAGGTCATGGCGGACGGTTTTTGCGCCGCAGGGTTGAAGAAGTGCTGGAGCGGGCTCGCTTGACCCACCGCCGACATGCCCATCCCAACGAATTGTCTGGTGGAGAACAGCAGCGGGTATCGATCGCCCGGGCCATTGCGGGAGAGCCTCGCATTGTACTGGCCGACGAGCCAACCGGGAACCTGGATCGGGAAAACGCCGAGGGGGTGTTGGAAATCTTTCGCCAACTCCACGCGGCGGGGACGACGATCGTGATGGCGACCCATGATCTCCAGCTTCTCGAACGCTTGCCTCACCGCCGGATCCAGCTTGAAGATGGTCGCTTGAAAACTCGCTGGTTCTAGTGCGAGAATACAGGACGGAGTTTTAACATGTCTACCGATCCGAGTTCATCTGCATCGTCTTCACCGCTCTTTGAGCCAATCCCTCAGGAAAGATTGAGCGAAGGACCTGTACCGCTTCCCGAGGATTCACCCTTCTTGTCCGACCACGGGATGGGATTGGGTGCGCTTCCTGTGCTCAGAAATCCGGCTGAACCGCCTTCGGGGCTCAGTCAATTTCCCCCCGCGAACGGAAACCCTCCTCCCAGCGGGGCGGATTCCCTCCAAACCCCGCCACGTCCGGCAACGGTCCCAACGGCGCTTCGAGGGGGGCCGTTACTGAATGCATCCCCAGCGGGGCCCGAACCCGGTATGGCCATCCAGGAAAGTCTCTCTTCCTTCCCGATGTTTGCCGCAGGGGTTGCCGAGGAACATATCGCTTCAAGTGGCCGAAGTTCGGGCTGGATGCCCGCTCCGACGCCATCCGGCAACGATTTGATGGATCGCTTGAAGTCGATTTTGGTCACCACAACCGATTCGCTTCAAGGGCGCTTGGTCGAAAATTATTTGGGTATTGTGACCGCCGAAGCGGTGATCCCTACCGAGTCGATGTTGGAAGGAAGCGAGCGCATTGGACGTTTTTCTCGCCTCAAAGGGGCGCAACAGAAACTAAAGTCCCTCCATCAGCTTGTGGTGGCCGAACTCAAGCTGGATGCCGACAAGCTGGGCGGGAACGCCGTGGTCGGCCTCAAGGTCAACACCACGATGGACCAAGGGGTGGTGGTGATCGTGGCGACGGGAACGGCCGTACGGGTGGTTTGAGCAACGGCCCCTAAAAGTTTTCGTTGTTCCGGCGTTCAATGGATTCGCGGTCCATCATGTCGGCCACCACGAAGGACGTCAGATCGCGCACGATGAAAAATCCTTCCGGCGGTATTTTGCTGTCGTCGGTCATGATGTAGACATCGCCGGGATTGTCCAGGTGACCGTCGAGCTTGCCTTCACCCACATCGACCGTGGTGCCAGTCGCCTGTTCGTAAGTGTGCACCTTGGAGGATTCCACCCAGCCTTTGGCTCCATTTTTAGTGTTGACCAGGAGATAATCGCCTCGGGAGTCTTCCTTCAGCAAGAGTTCGGTTTCGTCGGCCATGTGGATGGGCTGTTCATCGGGGCGATGTTCCGGGCCGAGCCAAACCGGCACTTGGCCGGTTTTGGAAATCATGTAGGGTTTCCCATCGGCGGCCAGTACCGACATCGCCATGCTGGCGATCAATGCCAAAATCAGTCGGAGAGACATGTCGCGCTCCTGGATGGATTAAAAGTGCCTTGAAGGAGGATCTCAAGGGGAATATACCTCCCCCTACATCGATCAATGATGGTTTTGAAAACACTACTTTTCATCTTGTGCTCTGGTTGAGTACTTTATTCTTTTCCCTCATCCACATCAGAAGGACTCCTTAACGTGCGTAAATCGTTCTTACTCATTACCCTCATCATGCTCGTCGGTGCCTGCCGTACCGGTGCAAAATCTTCCACCAGTGGTTTGACAGCCCCTGTCGGAGATTCAACCGCCATTATCGCCGGAGTCGACACGGTCGGCATCACCAAGGGCCAGATCGACAAGCTCCTGCAGCCCATGGTCATGCAAATCGCTCAACAGGCCCAGCAGACGGGTCAGTCCTTCGATGCCGTGGCCACCCCACTTCGCCGTCAGGCGACAGCCCAGCTCCTGATCCAAGAAGTCGTCAAGGCCGAAGTCGCCAAGATGAAGATCGTTGCCGATCCCAAAAAGGTCGATAGCATCTACAACGCGATCTCCAAGCAGTACGGCGATTCGGCGAAGTTCCAGGCCGCCATGCTCCAGGCTGGCGACAATCCGACCTCGCTGCACGAAAAGCTCGGCCAGCAAGTGGCCGCCCAAGCCCTGATGGAAAAGGCTTTGGCCGACTCCCTCAAGGTCCCTGCGACCCGGGTCGATAGTTTTTACAACGCCAACAAAGACAAGATGGGTGATGCCGGCAAGGTCCGCGGACGTCACATCCTCAAGCTCGCCAAGGAGCCAGGGGACTCGGCCAAAGCCCACAAGTCGATTCTTGATATTGCCGCCAAGCTGGCCAAGGGTGGCGATTTCGCCGCTATCGCCAAGGCCGAATCGGATGATCCTGGCTCGAAGGCCAATGGGGGTGACCTTGGCTGGTTCGACCCCAAGGACATGGTTCCTGAATTCGCCGCCGCTGTAGCGAAGATCGAACTCGGCAAGATTTCCGAGCCTGTCCGCACCCAGTTCGGCTGGCACATCATCCAGATCCAAGATCGCAAGTCGGGCCAGGCTCCCAGGTTGGATTCTGTCCGGACCATGATCGAAGGCATTTTGAAGAACAAGATCGCCGAACAAGTGGTTCCCTCCTGGTATCGCGGGTTGTTGAAGACTCACAAGGCCCAGTTCTTTGACACCACCTATCGCGAACCCTCCTTGTTCGAAGAGCCCAAACCGGTGGTGGCTCCTGCGGGAATGCCCAACATGGCGCCTGCCAAGAAATAATCCAGTCCAATTCTTGGATGGAATCGAAGGGACCCCAATCGGGTCCCTTTTTTTGTGCCTACAATTTGAGGTGACTTTGTGGGAGCACCCTCGTTTTGCCCAGAGTTGCCACTTCGGCTGATGCCGGACAGAGTGAAGGTTCGGGCGCTCCGATGCTCCCACGGATTGTACAATTACCTCACAATGACCCAGGATTCATTCCAACGCGCCATGCTTCATTTGCGAGGAAGACATCCTGGAATCTGGGGTGTTTATTTATTTGGATCGAGGGCGATGGGCTGCCCGCGACCGGATAGCGATTGGGATTTGGCTGTGATCGGTCCTGATCTGAAGGCTTTGGACTTGCACGAAACCGCCGCCGAGCTGGCTTCGATCTTGGAAGCAGACGTGGATCTTGTGGATTTGACCCAAGCCTCTTCGGTGCTCAAGGCCGAAGTGCTCCGCCATGGCCGTCGCGTTTTGGAGCTCGACCCACTTCGCATCGCATGCTTCGAGATGCACGCACTCACCGAATACCAAAATTTGAACGAGTCTCGCAAACCCATTTTGCGCGACCACGGAATGGCGGCATGAACGGGGAATTGGATGAGATCTCTTTACAAAAATCCGCCAGCATCCGGCGTTGTGTTCAGCGGGCACGGGAAGAAAAGAATGCCGCTGGACAGGAGTTCCGAAACAACTTCACTCGCCAAGATGCTTGCTTGCTCAATGTCTTTCGGGCCTGCGAGACGGCCATAGATCTTGCCAATCACCTGGTGCGGGTGCATGGCTTGGGCGTTCCGGCTTGGTCGGATCAAGCGTTTGAAATGCTTTCCCGTGCCGATTTGATTCCGTTGGAAATGGGGGATCGACTGGCCAAAATGGTCCGGTTTCGAAATCTGGCGATTCACGAGTATGATCGCCTTGATCTTGATCTCGTCGAGGCGAACTTTGAGGGACCTCTCGACGATTTGATTCGATTCGCCGATGCGGACTTTACCAAAGCGGATGGGGTGGGGAATTCCTAGGACGGATTGTCTGGCATTCCTGGAATCTGCGTCCCAACACATGTTTGACGTCGGGGTCCGAAGAACCATCCGTGTTGGACCTCAACGGATTCCCTTTAGTTGGAGATTATAGCCCATGGAACGGGATTAAATCAACTTTGACATGGTGGACAGGGACGCTTAGAGGGGAAATGACGTTGTTTACCTTTGAACTGTCAATTGTGTAAAATTCCAACAGGCAGCCAGGTGTATTGGCAGGAGCATGCAGGAACTGAAACGCGACCTGATTCAAACCTTTCACTGAATTTATTTCCTTGATTGGTATAATTGTATCCGCGAAAGATTGAGAAAAATTTCCAGGATCAACAGCCTTTGAATAGTCATTCTGACTAAAGGCGTCCCATCCTAACGAGTCAAGCAGAGCGATTTTTAAATTTTTGATGGCAGAATCTGTATAAAAGGAAACGACGACGCGTGAATATTGGTTGAGCTTCAAGGCGGTATCAGGGAATTCCAGTACCGCTGAGGACTTGCACATCATCTTGCCCTTGGCAATGTAGGTACAGGCTCCAGGGTATATATAGTGAGCCCTTGCGATGGAGCTTAGATCACTTGAATCTGTGATATTCGTGTTGCGAATGGTGTCATATCCGCAAAGATTTGTGATGTTGCTGTCGGGCTGTTCACACGATGTATTATTGGGTAGCGATTGGTATTTGATGACATCCCAATGAATATTTTTTCGTTGAAAGCTTGAATTCAAGGCGATGGCGGCTGTGTCTACAGGAGAATTGGTTTTTGGCGTGGTGACGGTGGAATCGCAGGAGCAAAGTGCCAAAAGTAGGATCAGCCCGGCAAAATGGTTTTTGTTGTTTTGGAAGGGCATTCTCGTTCCTTGGTTTGGGGCATAGATTGATAGGGGAGGATAGGGGTGCACGCTAGAAAAATATTAAAAGTTTGTCTTGGTTTGCTAGGTGAAGTACAGCCATTCTTGTCGGAAATTCCTGATGGAATGGTAACCTCTACCTTCTTGCCAATTTCTGTCAATCCAACTTGCGCAAAAGATCCAGCTCTTCTTGGAGTTTCATTTGGCCGATCTGACTGGTGATGATCGCGTCTTGGATGGCGCGGTTGTAGAAGAGGTAGCCGGCTTCGTTTTCCAGCCAGTCCAAAAAGATTCTACAGCGCAGGTCGCTGACCGGTTCATCCCATTGCTCGGTGAAGAACCGCTCGGCGGCGCGGGACAGCCGCTCGCGGGTCAGCGGGTCGAGTTCGATCCGGAGGGGGTTGGGTTTTTTCGGCGGTGCCACGATTACAAATCGTCTTCGCTGCGGGCCAAAATGTTGCCGCCGTAGACAGAATTTGATGGAGCGGTGATCACCCGGTAGGTCGGGACCTTGGAGCGACGACCGTACCCGCTGAACAGCTCGATGGCCTTTTCGACGAAGGTGGGCCAGGAAGGGTCGACGGTGCAAAGGCCACGGGCCAACGAGAAGGGGTGGTTGCCAAATCCCATCACGCCGGGACGGGGTTCGTTGGGGGAGCATTGGGTGTCGAAGTGGTCGAGGGCGGCCAAGGCCAAGAGGTCGTCGGCGCAGATCCAAAGCGAGGCGTCCAAACTGCGGGCTGCACGGAAATAGCGGTCGAGTTCGAAACGAGTCAGGCCGGTGTCCAAAAGAAGTCGACGAAGTTTGCCCGCAAACGATCGCGCCGGGTCCCTGGGAAGCCCTTCGGGGAAAACGTCGTACCATTCCAGGGTGCAGACCCAGCGCGGCCCCCAGGCCTTGAGAAGGGTTTCGCGCAACTCCCAAATTTGAGGAGGTAAGCCTTTTTCGCCAGGGGCGGGAAGCAGCACCACCTTTTGGGGGGTGTAATTGGTCACCAAGTAATGGCCCAAGATGCCGCCCAAAGCGGTCCAGTCGGGTTCCAGGACATGGGCGTGCTTGGGCAGCTCGGGCATTTCCGAGTCAGGGACTGGGGACGTATGAGTCCACACCACGGGCCGGTCGGTGGCCTCGGTCACGACTTCCCACAAAGGCTGGGTGCGGCCATATCCGGCGTCCAACAAAAGGATCCCCGCCAAGCGTTCGCCCATGGCGGCTAGCTGGAGTTGGAGGGCCTTGATTTCCGTCGGGTTCAGGTTGCCCAGCCGGTCATAGCCGATTGCCGCCCACGAGAGCTGGAAGCCCATGCTTTGCAGGTGCTGGCGGATCTGGATAAATTGGAGGAACCGGTTGGAAGGAGCGCCGGTGGGATCTGTGGAACGGCCCAATTGGCCCACCACCACGACGCTGTCGCGGAGTCGGTGGTGTTCCTTGCGCAGGGCTCGGCCTTCTTCCGGCACCGGCGAATAGCGCAGGTCGACCTCGATCCGCTCCAACAGTTCGGGCGGCACGTCCGATTCCATCAAGCTGTCCGAGTTGTCGGAAAGAAGGGGTGGGTCGTTGGGAAACTGGAGGAAAAATCCCCGTCCATGGATGGCGAAGACCTTGATCTCGCCGTCGAGTTCCAAGAGCAGCCGCTTTACCGTGTTGGGTGCCACACCGTAACGAGCGGACAGGTCCCGCAAAGAGGGAAGCTCGCGTTC